>NZ_JBQQFC010000380.1:0-2039 GCF_052258445.1 Psychrobacter sp. T6-1 | reverse complement strand
GGAATTCTTCGGTAATAGCTACGACTTTGACTATATGCAACGTGAGGCCAAAGGCGAAGTGTATAAATCGGGATTGGGCGGTGAAGTCATTTACGGTAATAATGCGGGCAAGTATTCACTCGATTTAACCTACCTTAAAGACGCGGAAGCCACAGGCAATGTCACGGTAAAAACCCTACGCAAAGTCAATAGCATCCAAGCGCTCGATAATGATCAACTCAGACTAGAGGTCCACGTACTTAATACTAGTGGCGGTATAGACAAAATAGAGCACTACACTTGCGATAAGTTGTTTCTCAACGCTGGTAGTACAGGCACCGCGGAGCTACTATTGAAAAGCCAAGCTGAAGGCAAATTAAACAACTTAAACGAGCACATCGGCAAATACTGGGGGCCAAACGGTAATATCATGACTGGTCGTAATTTCGTTCATGCCGCTGGCACTACTCAATCTACCATTCCGGTCAAAGGCATCAACATGTGGGACGGCGATAGAGACGGTTCAAAGTACAAAATCTTTGCCGAACTCGCGCCATTGCCGCTAGGACTTGAGACATGGACGACGCTGTATCTTGCTATCACTGACAATCCTGAACGCGGCAATTATTACTATGACAAAGCCACAAAAACCGTCAAACTCAACTGGAAGCGCGAGCAAAACGAGTATTCGGTAAACGCGGCCAAAGAATTGATTGAAAAGCTAGCAAAAGCCAATGGTGGCTCGATATCAAGCTTACTGTTCACCAAAGGCTTCGGTGATGACTTTTGCTACCACCCACTTGGCGGCTGCGTCTTAGGTCTAGCAACTGATGGCGTGGGACGCGTCAAAGGGCATGAGAATATCTATGTGCAAGATGGCGCGTTAATCCCCGGCAGTGCGGGCGTCAATCCGTATGTGTTTATCACCGGACTTGCTGAGCGGAATATGGCGGCTGTTTTAAGGGAAGATTTTGGGTAGTGAGTTGGGACTAGATAGATGAAAAACGCTCTTAGGGGGCGTTTTTTTAGGTTTTGTAGAGACCCTCTTATCTACTAAAAGTTATATTTAACCTTAAACGGCGGATTACGCTTGAGCTAACCCACCCTAGGCGCTGTTTATTAAGACCGAACATTTTTCAAGCGCTTGTCTACAGTTGACTCTTCTCGCTGATTGTCTTTAAGTATTTATTATTGCGAAAGATAACCATGATAAGCTCGTAATAAACTCTGACAGAAATGGCACCAAATACCATAACCATCAACCCTGCAAAGAACCCTGCCGCGCCCATACCTGAGAACATCACACTAATGCCGCCAACAAAAACGGTAAAAAGGGATAACCAATATATAATAGTGATAACTCTAGGTGTAATAAAAGAATCAAATGATAATAGCGAATTCATGGTCTAATGTCCTAAATGGAATGTGGGTTGCTAAAGCTAATGATAAAATAAAGTTTAATATTGAGCGTTACTTTATAGCAATATTATACCTATAAAAATTAACAAAACAATCTATTTAAAGACATAAGTCCACTTAAACCCGAGTTAATTTTCATATTACTTTCTTATAATTAAAAAAGAAAAAATAATGAAACTACGCATCTTAAAATCAGCCGTGACCAACCCTTGGTTTAACCTCGCGACCGAGGATTGGATATTTAATACGCTCGACGCAGACTCGCATACGCTATTTTTATGGCGTAATAGCGAGACCGTGGTCATCGGGCGCTCGCAAAACCCATGGGTGGAATGCAAAATCGATAAGATGGAAGAAGACGGGGTGTTTTTGGCGCGGCGGCAAAGTGGCGGCGGCGCGGTGTTTCATGACTTGGGCAATACTAACTTTACCTTTTTATCGCCTAAGGAAGACTACGACCAAGAAGCAAACTTTACTATTATTGTCAATGCGCTGAAAAAATTAGGCATAGACGCGGAGTTGTCTGGGCGTAACGATATGCAAGTGGGTGATAAGAAAATATCAGGTAGCGCCTTTAAACATGCGGCGGATCGCAGCTTTCATCACGGTACTTTATTGGTCAATGCCAATATGCAAAAGCT
>NZ_JBQQFC010000379.1:0-2040 GCF_052258445.1 Psychrobacter sp. T6-1 | reverse complement strand
GTTAGTTTGTTCTACTAGTTAGTTTGTTCTACTAGTTAGTTTGTTCTACTAAAAGTATCAAGATAGCTAAAGTAGCGGAGCGTTATAGAAGTATGCGCTCCGCTTTTTTATGCGCGGTACAACTCACTTTGGTTCTCACGATGTCTGTTATAATGACATAAATATTATAGTTTTTAGTAGAGCGCGTTTTATAGGGATTACCATGAATAATAATATGCCAACAGCAACAGCGCTAAAGAGCGCGCTACAGACTTTGCACCCTGAGTATTTAGAGCTGGTCAATGAGTCGATGAATCATGCAGGCTATTTTGAAGGTAAAGAGAGCCATTTTAAACTCACACTGGTCAGTGACGCTTTTGACGCTAAGCGTCTGGTCGCGCGTCACCAATTGGTATATGACGCGGTAGCAGAGTTGCTGACTTCAAAGGGCGGCATGGTACACGCTTTGGCTATTCATGCCTATACGCCTGCCGAATGGCAAGCGCAGGGAGTTAGCCCTGAGAGTCCCTTGTGCGCGGGACAAAACCTATAAAGTCACCTAATTTAATCTAAACATTGCGCTACAGGAACCTACCTTCAATGAAACATCTACATACGCTTCTAGCACTTATTGTCATCGGCCTCTTTATCTATCAAAGTATTTTGGTGCTAAGTGCTAATAAACAAGCGCCGCGAGTTATCAAAATTGCTAATCATATCGTCTATCTACTCATTATCGTGTCGGGTGCTTGGATGCTCATGCAGCTGATGAGCGTCAACGCCCCAGTGCAATGGGTATTTGCTAAGATCATACTGCTAGTCGCGGCGATTAGCGCCAGTATCAAAGCCTTTAAGCCTGATGCGACCCCTAGCCAGAGCAAAGTGGGTATCATCATTGCAGGTATTGCTTATGCCAGTATTGTAACTTTGGCTTATACAAAACCTGAGAACTTTTTTTAAGAACGCCCTAGTGATTTTAGCTTAGGTTCTAGCTTAAATAAGTGTTAGCGTCAGACTCTAGACCTTTAGACCTAGACCCTTATTTGCTTTGTTATTGCTATCTTCAACTATTCGTTTTATAGTAATGCAATCAATTAGATACACCCCTTTATACTTTAGCCCACTGGAATGATTATGAAAAATTTGAGCAAATCGACGGTATTGGCAGCGGCCAGTGTGCTGGCTTTGGCAGGCTGTGCCTCTACTGGCAATGTGACACCGCAATATGTACCGCCTAGCACTTATCAGAGCTATGACTGTCAATCACTCAGTCAAGAATATGCCCGCGTTGAGCGTTATGTCGATGCTACTCGCAATGAGCAATCGACGATAGCAGCATCAGGCGTTGGCGTTGGTATCTCGGCTGGACGTTGGGGTATCTCGCCTAACATTAGCGTCGGACTAGGCAAAAGCAACAATACTAAAGCGCGTGATGCGAAGTTATCTAGGCTGTACGGCGAAGCTGACGCTATTATCCAGTCCGCGCGCGTCAAGCGTTGCACCTTTGCTAACGGTATAAAGATATATGGTGAGTAGTACTATTTAGATTTAAAATAGGAAAGCCAATACGGGATTACCGTATTGGCTTTTTTGATGATAGCACCTTAGTCAATATAAACATTAAGTCTTTAAACTGTTTACCCATTGCACGATTTGGCTCGTTGGTAGGGCGCCAGATTGCCGCGCGACCTCTTTGCCCCCTCTAAAAGCTACCATCGTTGGCAGACTACGAATATTATAAGGCGCTGCCGCTTGCTCATATTTGTCCGTCTGCAACTTGGCAAAGACAACTTGCGGCAATTGCTTGGCGGCGTCTTTGAACTGCGGCGCCATCATCAAGCACGGCTGACACCAACTCGCCCAAAAATCTACAATCGTTAGTACGTCATTTTTTTGAATGACTTTGTTAGCCGTTTGAGCGCTTAGCTCTTGTGGACTTGCTGTCAGTAGCGACTGGCTACATTTGCCGCAATTAGGCTGTGCGCTTAGGCGCTCAGCGGGCAGACGATTGGTTGTCTGACAATGCGGGCAGACAATGTGAAAACCTTCTGTACTCATAAA
>NZ_JBQQFC010000378.1:0-2041 GCF_052258445.1 Psychrobacter sp. T6-1 | reverse complement strand
ATCAGCCGTTTGTACTTTTTGGTGGGATGAATGTCCTTGAATCAAAAGAGATGGCGTTTGAGATCGCTGAACAATACGTCGAGATATGTGAGCGTCTGGGCATCGGCTATGTGTTTAAAGCCAGCTTTGATAAAGCCAATCGCTCAAGCCTACACTCATATCGAGGCCCGGGGCTCGAGAAGGGTATCGATTGGCTAGGACAAATCAAAGAGAAGTTTCAAGTGCCGATTATTACTGATGTGCACGAGCCGTATCAAGCGCAGCCCGTCGCTGAGGTATCTGATATTATCCAGCTGCCTGCGTTTTTATCCCGTCAGACGGATCTGGTGGAGTCTATGGCAAAGACAGGCGCGATTATCAATATCAAAAAAGCACAGTTCTTAGCGCCGCATGAGATGCGTCATATTATGAATAAGTGCTTAGAGGCGGGCAACGACACCCTCATCTTATGTGAGCGTGGAAGTGCTTTTGGCTATAATAATCTGGTTGTCGACATGCTCGGCTTTGATACGATGAAGCAGATGAATGTGCCAGTGTTCTTTGATGTGACGCATAGCTTACAGCAGCCAGGCGCTCGTAGTGATAGCGCAGGCGGGCGCCGCGAGCAAATAACGACGCTTGCGCGTGCTGGCATGGCAACGGGACTAGCAGGACTGTTTTTGGAAGCGCATCCTAATCCAGAAACTGCGAAGTGTGATGGCCCCTGCGCGCTCAGAACCAGTCAGCTTGAACCTTTTTTAAGCCAGCTCAAGCAGATCGATGATCTGGTAAAAAGCTTTGCGGTGTTAGATACTCATTAAACAAGGGTGAGAGCAACAGAGTAGCTAATTTTGTAATAAAAGGATAAGGCAATGGCGATTAAGATGGCAAAGGTCAGCATTGAGAATATCGATGATGCTGAGGGTTTGGATAGTGTGATGACTGCGCTACAGAATATAACTGGCGTCACTGCGGTAGAGCTTGATGCGGATACTAGCACAGCGCTTATCCGCTATGACGATACCGATACCAGCATTCATGCGTTCACCGCAGCGATCAGTATGGTTGATTATGTGACGCAGCCATTTCCAATTGACGCGCCGCAAAACCCTGACAATTAAGTTTTAATCATGAGTAGTCGCGAACTTCTTTACCAAACTGAGTTGATGTTGGCGCCGATATCGCTTAGGGTATAAAGGTATCAGCATATAATGAGATGTTATTTCTAATTAAATAAAAAAGGAGCCTAGCATGGCACATCAAACTCGAATTATTAAAATTGACGGTATGACCTGTGACAAATGCGTAGAGAGTGTACACGGCGTGACCACTGAGCTTGAAGGTCTCATCAGCATGACGGTTGAGCTACCAACCAATCAGGCGACGGTTACTTTCGATGATACTATGACCAGCGCTGAAGATATTGCTTCGGTCATTACTGAAGGCGGTTTTGATGCCGAAGTCGCTAACTCATAATTTGAGAGTACGATCTCAAAACCAGCTATTATGGCTGGTTTTTTTAATGGCAGTCTCATTACTGAGTGGTAGCAAGGCTATTCACTACTGATAACCGTTTAATCACTTGCATTAGCGGTAATAGCAACCATCTCATTACTATAGTATGTTTTTTAGTATAATAAAATGCATTGCTAAAAATTGTATCCCTATCCATCGTATTTTGAGTTTTATCTATGACTGATTCTAGCGCCGCGACTGATTCTAACTATGATGCTGATACTGCTAACAAGGTTAGCAATGAGGTTAACACCGATGTTGAGTCAAACACTCAGCAAGCGCCGCAACGTGCGCATTTGCAATTGGCGATTGACGGTATGTCGTGCCAAGCCTGTGCCTCGCGTATTGAAAAGGTACTCAATAAAAAGCCCTCTATCTATGAGGTGAGCGTCAACTTCGCAGGTGAGACTGCCAATGTTGACTACAACCCTATTGAGACCACACCAGAGCAAGTCACAGAGTGGGTCAACAAGACAGGCTTTGTCGCCAACCTGCAAGCTGGTGACTCGCTGTTTGCGCAAAACGATGAGGATACGGCAACCAAAAG
>NZ_JBQQFC010000377.1:0-2049 GCF_052258445.1 Psychrobacter sp. T6-1 | reverse complement strand
ATCAGCCGTTTGTACTTTTTGGTGGGATGAATGTCCTTGAATCAAAAGAGATGGCGTTTGAGATCGCTGAACAATACATCGAGATATGTGAGCGTCTGGGCATCGGCTATGTGTTTAAAGCCAGCTTTGATAAAGCCAATCGCTCCAGCCTACACTCATATCGAGGCCCGGGGCTCGAGAAGGGTATTGATTGGCTAGGACAAATCAAAGAGAAGTTTCAAGTGCCGATTATTACTGATGTGCACGAGCCGTATCAAGCGCAGCTCGTTAGCGAGGTATCTGATATTATCCAGCTGCCTGCGTTTTTATCCCGTCAGACGGATCTGGTAGAGTCTATGGCAAAGACAGGCGCGATTATCAATATCAAAAAAGCCCAGTTCTTAGCGCCGCATGAGATGCGTCATATTATGAATAAGTGCTTAGAGGCGGGCAACGACACCCTCATCTTATGTGAGCGTGGAAGTGCTTTTGGCTATAATAATCTGGTTGTCGACATGCTCGGCTTTGATACGATGAAGCAGATGAATGTGCCAGTGTTCTTTGATGTGACGCATAGCTTACAGCAGCCAGGCGCTCGTAGTGATAGCGCAGGCGGGCGCCGCGAGCAAATAACGACGCTTGCGCGTGCTGGCATGGCAACGGGACTAGCAGGGCTGTTTTTGGAAGCGCATCCTAATCCAGAAACTGCGAAGTGTGATGGCCCATGCGCGCTCAGAACCAGTCAGCTTGAACCTTTTTTAAGCCAGTTAAAACAAATCGATGATCTGGTAAAAAGCTTTGCGGTGTTAGATACTCATTAAACAAGGGTGAGAGCAACAGAGTAGCTAAATTTGTAATAAAAGGATAAGGCAATGGCGATTAAGATGGCAAAGGTCAGCATTGAGAATATCGATGATGCTGAGGGTTTGGATAGTGTGATGACTGCGCTACAGAATATAACTGGCGTCGTTGCGGTAGAGCTTGATGCGGATACTAATACAGCGCTTATCCGCTATGACGATACCGATACCAGCATTCATGCGTTCACCGCAGCGATTAGTATGGTCGATTATGTGACGCAGCCATTTCCGATTGACGCGCCGCAAAACCCTGACAATTAAATTTTAATCATGAGTAGTCGCGAACTTCTTTACCAAACTGAGTTGATGTTGGTACTGATATCGCTTAGGGTATAAAGGTATTAGCTTATTCCAAGCTTATAATTAACATTAATTTGATCTAATAAAAAGGAGCCTAGCATGGCACATCAAACTAGAATTATCAAAATTGACGGTATGACTTGTGACAAATGCGTAGAGAGTGTACACGGCGTGACCACCGAGCTTGAAGGTCTCATCAGCATGACGGTTGAGCTACCAACCAATCAGGCGACCGTTACTTTTGATGACACTATGACCAGCGCGGACGAGATCGCTGCAGTCATTACTGAAGGCGGTTTTGATGCCGAAGTCGCTAACTCATAATTTTAGAGTACGATCTCAAAACCAGCTATTATGGCTGGTTTTTTTAATGGCAGTCTCATTACTGAGTGGTAGCAAGGCTATTCACTACTGATAACCGTTTAATCACTTGCATTAGCGGTAATAGCAACCATCTCATTACTATAGTATGTTTTTTAGTATAATAAAATGCATTGCTAAAAATTGTATCCCTATCCATCGTATTTTGAGTTTTATCTATGACTGATTCTAGCGCCGCGACTGATTCTAACTATAATGCTGGTACTGCCAACAAGGTCAGCAATGAGGTTAACACCGATGTTGAGTCAAACACTCAGCAAGCGCCGCAACGTGCGCATTTGCAATTGGCGATTTACGGTATGTCGTGCCAAGCCTGTGCCTCGCGTATTGAAAAAGTGCTCAATAAAAAGCCCTCTATCTATGAGGTGAGCGTCAACTTCGCAGGTGAGACTGCCAATGTTGACTACAATCCTAGCGAGACGACACCAGAGCAGGTCACAGAATGGGTCAATAAGACAGGCTTTGTCGCCAACCTGCAAGCTGGTGACTCGCTGTTTGCGCAAAACGATGAGGATACGGCAACCAAAAG
>NZ_JBQQFC010000376.1:0-2051 GCF_052258445.1 Psychrobacter sp. T6-1 | reverse complement strand
AGTCCTGCGATCACTAAAGCTGCGCGGTTGGGATAAGGCGCTTCAAAGTATTCGGCATAGACTTGATTGACCGTCTTTAGATAATCGCGATCAGTCACATAAATGAGCACTTGCAGTACTGCATCCATGCCAACGCCAGCACTCTCTAGCGTATGCTTGAGGTTATCCAATGTCTGACGCGTTTGCGCCTCGATACCGCCGCTAACGACTTCCCCTTTATCATCAATTGGAATCTGCGCGGTATAAAGCGTACCGTTACTGGTGACTGCCCACTCAAGGGGTGCTTTTGAGGCGTATAATGAGGTTTTGACAGCTTGCTTAGGTGAGTGAGTGGTCATAAAACACTAATCCTTTAAGTAGTGGGTATCTAGATTGAGCCAGATACTTAGACGTTCCTTGGGTTAGCATCTATGCTACTCTTTTGGCTTTAACAAATCTAACTCATTAAATATTAATAATGATAAATTTAATCTATCATGTGCTATAGTTCTTATAAATAGCACAGCTTGTGCTTGTCTCAATACATAAGAATTTATCACCTAGGGATTTATCGGATAACAAGGTATGAAGTTACAGCAGCTAAGGCACTTTTTATTAGTGGTAGAAGCTGGCGGCTTTCGCGCAGCAGCAGATCGCGCCAATCGCACGCAAGCTGCGTTATCCGCTTCTATTAAAGAGCTAGAAAAGTCGCTCGGTCAAAGACTGTTTGAGAGTGGCAATACCGCAACCCTTAGCGCTTTTGGGCAGACTTGCCTGCCAAAGATTGAGCAGTTTGTAAGTTATGCTCAGACACTTGAGGAGGACTTAAAATCGGTTGCGGCAGGAGACAAGGGCAAGATCAGGATCGCAAGCGTGCCATCCTTGGTCACAAAATTATTGCCAAGCGTACTAGCCGCCTACTCGCAGAGATACCCTGATATTGAGATTGTATTGATAGATGATAACTCTGTCGGCGTCGCCAATAGGTTGTTGGCCGGCGAAGTCGATGTCGCTTTGGGCAACGATGTGCAAGTGGATCAAGCAGATATTGACTTCACCGCACTCATCTCAGACCCTATAGGTGTCGTGTGCTTAAAAAGTAATGTATTGTGCCAGCAGTTGATGCAACCAAAGCGCGCATCTTCTAAAGCCTTGCAAAAGGAATTGACCGCACAACAAGGTCTAACCTGGCAACAGTTAGTCGGTCAGCCATTTATCTATAATGGTACTTGCCGCTTGCTCGAGAACACCCAAGCGCAAGTGCTAAACCGGCAGGCGCGCTATACGGTTGAGAATATTACCTCTTTATTCTCCCTACTTCGGCACGACCTTGGCATTACAACCCTACCCAAACTCGCCTTTCCCTCTAATGAGTCGGAGCTCATATGGATACCACTACTTGAGCCTACTTTGACGCGGCAGGTCGGTATTTTTAAACTGGCAGACAAAAGCATTTCTCCTGCGGCTACCGCCTTTTATGAGCTGTGCATTCAACATATTGAAGATCATTATCTGTTGTCATGAGTCTGCTTTCATTAGGTTCTAAATGAGTAAAAGTAGAGGACTATAAAGTAAATAATTATGATTTTAGAGACGATATTTAACCTTGTGCAAACCATACCTGCTTGGCATTTAGCGGGTCTTTTTGCTATAGGCATGATTGCTTTTATTGTCTCCACCATATCAGGTGGCGGCGGCGCTTTGTTACTGATACCTATAACCTCTTGGATGCTAGGAGCATCAGCTGCGCCGCCAGTCATCAACTTAGGAACTTTTATTAGTCGTCCTGTGCGCTTATATCTATTTTGGCAAGATATTGACTGGTCACTCATCAAATACTATGTGCCGAGTGCGGTCGTTGGGGCGTGGCTGGCAGCATTTTTATTTAGTCGGCTAGATGGGAGCTGGATTCAGCTATTGGTTGGCGGGTTTTTGGTCTCTACCGTGTTCCAGTATCGCTTTGGCAAGATCGATAAGAGCTTTGATATGCCAAAGTTAGGGTTTATCCCATTAGGGTTTGTCACCGCTTTTATCAGTACGTTGGTCGGCGGCCTTGGCCCCGTACTCAATCC
>NZ_JBQQFC010000375.1:0-2053 GCF_052258445.1 Psychrobacter sp. T6-1 | reverse complement strand
TCATCATTGCGCAAGTAGGCGTTACACTGGGCGTTTGGGGCAGCATATGGCTCGATATACAGACAGGACTGTCGATTGTTTTGATACTAGCGATCCTGTTCTTTTTAGCGTTAGTTGTCTCAAAGTTTACACTTTCAAAGTCGTAATAAGATGGTTTATGAATAAGTTCATTTTAGCTAAGCGTATAGTGTAACCAACTTTATTTGATAGATACTACTAGAGGTTTATTGCCTGATATGTTATAAATTTCTGTTTAAAGAATATAGACCTTTATTTAGACAAATGATATTTATCCTCAATGGGACTGACGCTATGCCAAGCTACCCTGCTCGTAAGATCAGCACCCCAGATGATACTCTAAATGTGCTGCAGATTACTGACCTACATTTATCAGATGTCTCTGCAACAGCGAATACTGAGGTTCAAAACACCGCATCTAAAAGTCATCTTACTTGTAAACAAAGCTTTGAGGCCGTTGTCAAACAGGCGCTTGGTGAAGCGATACGCTGCGACTTGATTGTGGTGACTGGCGATTTGGTTAGTGAAGTCAAAACTGCGACATACGATCATATCTTTGATGTATTGCAAGCGACTGATATTCCATTTGCGTGCATCGCAGGCAACCATGATGTGACCAATGAGCTCGGTCATGACCTGCCCTTTTATGAGCGTAAACTTATCGCTCAACCTGCTGATCCACGACTACTTAGTCGTCATTTAATCGAGTCAGAATATTGGCAGCTACTGCTACTAGACTCGTCAGTGCCCGGTCAAGTAGCGGGTTATATTGATGATACAGATATCGCTTGGGTGTCGGAGCAATTAGCTCGTTGTTCTAAGCCTGCAGTTATTGCTGTACATCATCATGTTCTGCCTATTCAATCTCAGTGGATAGACGCGCATATGGCACAAAACACAAAGGCGTTTTGGGACAGCTTAGCTGCTTTTAGACACATACAGGCTGTTATTAGCGGTCATAATCATCAAGAGCAGATTCGCTATCATCAAGAGGTTACTGTTTATAGTACGCCCTCTACTTGCTATCAGTTCAAACCATTCAATGATGATTTTGCTTATGATACACAGGCAATGCCTGGTTATCGCTGGTTGCAACTTGATAACAATGGGCGGCTTGTAAGCTGGGTGAAAAGATTAGATACTTGATTTGCTGACAATAATTTTGTCTAAAAAACACTATAAAAAGTAACACCGCCGCTTACTGTATTTTGGTTACAATCGGCTTAAATAAAACAGCTTCAATAAAAAGAATAAGTTAAAGCACTATTGAGACTTGATTATTAGGCCTCATTTATACCGCTAACTCTTGCACCTTGTGCATAGATACAAAACGTTTTGTAATGGAAGATAGATAACGTTTGGCAAGTTTATAACGCCTTGTATGACAAGCCGTTTTATTGAATCAATTTGGATAAGTAGGATACTTATATGACCACTCTGCCCACAGATCAAAGTGATGTAAAATTCACCCCTTATGTACCTGCAAAAGATGAAGAATACATGTCCGATGCTCAGTTAGAGCATTTTAAAGCTATTTTGTTAGACTGGAAAAGCCAGCTTATCGGTGAAGCGGATCGCACTAAGACTTATATCCAAGATGAGTCAAGCGCTATGCCAGATATTAACGATCGCGCCACTCAAGAAGAGGAGTTCGCCCTAGCGCTACGTACTCGCGACCGTGAGCGCAAGCTGATTCGCAAAATAGACAAATCCATGGCTGAAATCGAAAATGACGATTATGGATTCTGTGATACCTGCGGTGTTGAGATTGGCCTGCGCCGCTTAGAGGCACGTCCGACAGCGACTCAGTGTATCGATTGCAAAACGCTCTCAGAGATCAAAGAGCGCCAAAATCAGGGGCACGTGTAACGCGTTTAATTCTCTTATAGCATCCAAACCCTAAAGTAACTAAACCCTAAAGAGCGAGCGACTATATGATTAGTCGCTCGTTTGCGCTGCATGCTTCTACTTTTGCTTTATCAGACAATCACTTCTATATTTTGAGTATTGACTATGCTTGATTTACCGTCCATAC
>NZ_JBQQFC010000374.1:0-2067 GCF_052258445.1 Psychrobacter sp. T6-1 | reverse complement strand
GCCCACTTGCGGCAAACCTCGGTCAGGTCTTGAGGCAGCAACAGTATTCCATAAATCATAAGTATTTTTTGCAAACAGACCACTGTTATCAGAGAAGACAAAATTATTATTACCACCGAGCAAAGTGGCATTTCTAACCTTGTATTTTTTGAGATTACCGTTCCATAGCTGTGATGATCCAGGAACAGGTTCAAGTATAGGTAGATAAGCAAATTGACGCGATTCTAGTCCCCCTAGACTGTCAAGAGGTACAGACATCGTGCCTGCTGATATTGGTTCAATCTCAGTTTCACCAACTTCTTTTATGAATGACTTGACACTCTTGGCAATATCTTCAGACTCTGCAGTGTAATAAAACCCACCTTCACCAAAGCCTTGATCTTTTTTGCCAAAATTACATAAGTTTTTGGCATCTTGACTCTCGACACTAGGATCATTACAGTTGTAGTTATCTTTTCCTCCTACTATCGTCCGTCTGTCGTATAACTCTTTGTATACACTACCAAAACCTACAGTTGCAGTTGCGATGGCATCTTTTTTGGAGTTATTGTCATTGTTTAATGCTTTTGCATATTGTCCGATTAGCTCCCATCCAGGCGTACCGACATATGCTCCAGTAGGGGCGTCTACGCCTGACGCGTAATATGTTCTTGCAGAGGGAAGCTTGGGATCACTAATATTACTAACAGACAGCGAACTGCCCGATAGACTGCTATTCATCAAATTACGAGTAGTGTTTTCTGAATAAACACTGTTGGGCTCACCATCGGTCAAGAAGTATACCCCGTAGCCATCGCACTGGGCTGGCGTCGTAGGCATAGGAGATGAATAAGAGGTATTGCCTTTTAACATATATGCCCCTGCTGCAGCATAGGCATTCGCTATTGGTGTATAGGTCGATGGCGTTAACCCTGCAATCTTATAAATTAGTGATATTCTGTTTGCTTGAGTCAAATCTGATATTGGAGCATCAACTTGACCACCACCTTGCCGAGCTCCTCCAAAAAAGCTACCTAAACCAATTTTATATTTAGTCAAATCAATGTCTGCACCAAATCCTGAAGAGCTTTTAGGATTGGCAAATAATGGAATTAGTGCCATTTTTAGCCGTGATATTCGACTGTAGTATTTGTCACCATTTATTGATGGTCTATAGTACTCTACTGAGTATGGAATGTATCCAATATCCGTACCATCATCATTATAGAAACGCTCTCTTATCTCATCACTACCACTAAAGCGAAACCTAATATCTGGATAGTCTTCAAGAATACTATTGTTATTCATACTTATAGAATTATCGAGCATCATCAGAATAGAGGCATTACCCCCTTGCGCCGCTTGATAGATCTCACGATCACTAGTATGACCAGCACTCGTTGCCATACAGGCCAAAACGACTGTCGATAATACTTTGATAGGCCAGCCTTTCATAATAGGGTGGACTCTATCAGTTGTGATTCTGTTCAAGACTCTCATAGTAATCATCCCTAAATATTGATTGCTGTTATAAATAAACTGCTAGTCATCTATTACTTCTAAGCTGACATGCTAAAAGTAGCAGTCGCTTAAATAATTCTAGTTACCAGAAACACAGGTCACTCCAACCGGCTGGTTGATATAAGTCTGTTGCTGGGTCTGATACGGCACGCTCAGTGCGGCTAGACAGCTGTCTACAGTAGTAGATCCTGTACGCATCTGCTTAAAGCAGCCCGCGATAGAGGTAGTATCGTTGCTACTCGCATTGCCTAATGTGGCACTAGATAATGCTGGTATGACTGAAGTGACGTAACCGATAAAGGTAGTGCAGCCAATAGCGGCATTGACCCCAGTTGTCGCAGGCTCAACATTGTTAGACGAGGTGCCTGAGCCTTCTTGAGAGAAAATACCACTGCTCTCAGGTCGTACAAAGGTCATCTGAGTAATCACCCGACCTTCACTAACATAGTCATTACTATCATTAGGATTGCAGTAGCCATTATTTTTGTCAGTCAATAAAGCATTACTTTCATTGAGTTCGCTAATCTCAAGAATACTAAATAGCTTAGTACTACGCGGTCTAACACA
>NZ_JBQQFC010000373.1:0-2068 GCF_052258445.1 Psychrobacter sp. T6-1 | reverse complement strand
GCTTTTTAGCCGACGCTGGCGGTTGGCAGAAATGGTTTTTCTCAGGCTTAGCTTTTGTAATGGCTATCTTTTTAACGATTTATTTAATCAAAGCGCCACGTACAGCCAAGCTATTGTCTATGGGGTTGGCCTTAGTGCTTGGCGGTGCGATTGGCAACTTAATCGATCGTTTAAGAATTGGCAAAGTGGTTGACTTTATCCATGTGCATTATGCTGATGTCTGGAATTATCCTATTTTCAATGTTGCAGATATAGGTGTCTGTGTCGGTGTAGCGTTGATTATAATTGATATGATATTTTTGGAAAGTAAGCGTAATGAATAAACAAGTGAATATTGATCAGTACAAATAAAAAGAACTAGCGTCATAGCTGCTCTATACGGAAAGATACTTTTTATACTCAAGTGTGTTTATAAAAATGCGAACTGGAAGGTGATATATGATTAATACAAATACTCTCTCATTCTATATCCCAAAACCCAATGCATAATTGTATGCGAGTGAACGCAGGATGATTTTGAAGTGGCTAGACGAAGGCGTGACGTGCTAAGTGGTAGATGACAAAAACCAGTACTTCAAAGCTCTGGACAGGGCCATTATTATAAAGACATTGAATACCGCCTAAATTATTTATTGAAATAACAAAAGGATAATATAGTGTCACATGCTCAGCTAACTATCAAACAAATACATAATCTTAGAAAAAAACAAAGTGCCGCATTAAAAAGCCTTACCATTATAGGCTACCTAGAAGGCACCTCTTTCTTATTATTGCTCTGTATCGCCATGCCACTAAAATATATGCTGGACATTCCAGAAGGTGTGAAATACATCGGTATGGCACACGGTATATTGTTTATTACCTATATCATAATACTTATAGGCTCAGCTATCAAAATGAAAATGCCTCTTTGGGCAATACCTGCGGGCGTACTCGGCTCACTCTTACCTTTTGGCCCGTTTATATTCGATCATTTACTAAAAAAGAATTTACAGGAAAGTGTAAGTAAAGAAGCCTAGAACAAGCCCTGCTGCAAATGCTACAAACGTACCTTATTACTCAAGATTATTTTTCCTAACTAAATCACAAGCCGCCATCACTCATCATGGCGACAAATGAATAACATTGAGCAGAAATTAATCACAATAAAATTTTAATTCAGACCCAGTATGAATAATCTAACACTCTAGTCACTTTTCGAACTTATCTTACATACTATCGACAAACCCGTATTGTTTAAAAGCTAAACAGGTTTTGTCATCCGCGATGGATTTCCTATTATCCTAGGGTATACCCCAGGGGCACTATCAAAACAGGTCTCTTAATCAATTAATAGTCTACTTATAATAGACTGCAATAATGGAACTACTTATAACAGACTATTTTAGGTGTTTATGTTTATCAGAGCATAGAGCGCCAATCAAAGATCAAGATGCCAAGCGTGCCAAAAGTGAGCTCATATAGCTTGCTGCTGATCATGGTCACAAAATTGCCGCCTTCTATGTTGAAAACGAGTCAGACGCAACTTTAATACGTCCACAGTTAATGTAACTGATAAATGATGCCCATGAAGGCGATATAATTTGGTTGAGCAGATTGACCGCTTAGCACGTTTAAACCAAGCTGATTGGGATACTCTCAAAAGAATGCTATTAGAAAAGAAGCTGGCGGTAGTATCAGAAGAGCTACCGACCTCTTATATAACGCCTCAATCTGATAGCAGCATTGAATTTATGAGCAGCGTATTACAGGCCATCAATTCGATGATGCTTTATATGCTCGCTGCTATTGCTAGAAAGGACTATGAAGATCGACGTAACCGTCAGATGTAAGGTATTTCTCGTACTAAGGTAGAAAGTAAATATTCAGGACGTAGGAAAGATACCGAGAAGCGTAAGATTATCGCTAGCCTTCTGAAATCTGGGCGTAGTTATTCTGAAATACAAGCTACAGCTAAGTGCTCGCGTCATTTGATAGCTGTATAGCTAAATAAATACTCAAATACTCAAATACTCAAATACTCAAATACTCAAATACTCAAATACTCAAATACTCAAATACTCAAATA
>NZ_JBQQFC010000372.1:0-2092 GCF_052258445.1 Psychrobacter sp. T6-1 | reverse complement strand
GTATTCTCTGGCAGCTGGTTGATCCAGTGCTTAAACTCTAGACTTAATTGAGTGACGTCTTCACCGAGTAATACTGCGCGCTCTAATTGCTCAAAGTAGCGCCCAAGCTGCCAAAAACAAGTCACAGTTGGATGCTCTTGCTTCATCGCCGCGTTACAGGCATGCAGCTGCAAAGTGGCGGCGCGGTAAGTGCCAGCGTTAGAGAGACGCTTAATCAGATTATATAGCTCGGCGGTATCTTTACCGATAACACCTTTGGCCTCTTGCACATTAGTCTCAATTGAGGCCACCACGCTTGGTATCTTAAGATTACCCAAATCATGTATCAGCTGCGCCCGCATCACTTTCATGGACTCGCTAGCATCAGCATCGAACCCTAATCTTGTGATCAGATGCTGTACTTGCGGCTTTTTGAGGTCGCCTTTGATGAGCTTTTTCATGATATTGTCATAGCAGTACAAGCGCTCACTGTAGCGCCCCAGCCATACCAGATAACTACTGGTTGATAGCAGTAGTATCATCGGCGCATCATCGAGATCCTCAAAGCCGGCCTCAGTCGGCTGCACGCGATCATAGTAATTGGCATGGTTGTCATACTTAGCGATACTATCAAAGGTGCTCTCAAGCGTACTTAGCTCAGAGGATTGGCTAGTACTAGTTGCCAAACCATCAGCTGATAATTGACTGTCATCGATGATCCAAGTGTCTTTGATACCGCCGCCTTGTGAGGAGTTGACGACCAGTGAGCCCTCAACCATCGCCACGCGGGTCAGACCGCCTGGCACGATATCGACAGAGCCATCACCGTGGCTTAAGATAAAGGGGCGCAGATCGATATGACGCGGCGCGATACCGTCGCTGACGGCAGTAGGGTTGGTTGAGAGTGAAATAGTCGGCTGGGCGATAAAGCCTGCTGGATTCTCAAGTAAGCGCTTACGGTAGTCGCTAATCTCTTGCTTGGTTGAGGTGGGTCCAATCAGCATCCCGTAGCCGCCTGAGCCTTGGGTTTCTTTGACGACCAGCTTATCTAGATTGTCGAGCACGTAGGCGAGCTCATCAGGCTTACGGCACTGAAAGGTCTCGATATTGGGCAGGATTGGCTCTTCACCCAAATAAAACTTAATCATATCAGGCACAAATGGATAGAGACTTTTGTCATCAGCGACGCCAGTACCGGGTGCATTAACAATGACCACGTTGCCTGCACGATAGGCACTCATGAGACCTGAAACGCCGAGGATAGAATTGGATTGAAACGCTAACGGATCGATAAAGGGATCATCGATACGGCGATAGATGATATCGACCTGTACCTTACCGCGTATGCCTTGCATATAGACTTTGCTATCCTCAACCACCAAGTCATAACCGTGCACCAGCGGCACGCTCATCTCATGCGCCAAAAACGCATGCTCATAGTAGGCACTATTAAAGCGTCCTGGGGTTAGGATGACAATCTGTGGATCGTATTTGCTCGTTGAGCTGGCAAGACATTTTTTGAGGCGCTGCGGGTAGTCGCTCACGCCCAATATCGGCGTTTGCATAAATAGATCAGACAGTAGCGTCTCAGAGATAGTTCGGCTCTCAAGCATATAAGAGACGCCAGAGGGCGTGCGCAAATTGTCCTCTAATACACAGAACTTACCGCTCTCATCGCGGATCAAATCGATACCACTGATGTGTGAGTAAATAGGCTTGTCCAGCTCAATACCCATCATCCACGGCTCGTAGCAGCCGCTAGCATAGACGTAGCTGTCTGGGACGATGCCCGCTTTCATAATAGCTTGCTCGTGATAAATATCATGTAAAAACGCATTCAAAGCGGTGATACGCTGCTTACACCCAGCCTCTATCTGCTGCCATTCGCTGGCGGCAATGATACGCGGAATAATATCAAACGGTATCATACGCTCGATGTTTTTGGCATCGCTATAGACCGTGAATGTCACGCCTTTACGATAAAAGATATTCTCCGCTTGCTCGTTGAGATGATTAAGCGCATCGATACTGATGTCATCGAGCCAGTCGCCAACTGCTTGCGCGACGGGGCGGTACTCATCTTTATTGACCTTTAATTCATCAAAGGGTTGGG
>NZ_JBQQFC010000371.1:0-2105 GCF_052258445.1 Psychrobacter sp. T6-1 | reverse complement strand
ATAAGAGCCGCTTTTTTGTGCTTAACGATATTTGTATTTAATGATCAAGATCAACGATTAGGCACTGTTAAGCGCTGTCCGCGTTGTAGCATAGTGTCTGCTGCGATATCATTCATATCTGCAAGCTCTTGTGTCGATATGCCGTACTTGCGTGCAAGTCCAATCAAGCTATCGCCTGAACCTACAGTATAGCTGACAGTCACTTTGGGTACTTTAATTGTCTGTCCGCGCTGCAACTGAGCATTACTAGCGATATTATTAGTCGCCGCTAAGTCCTCAACTGATACGCCAAAGCGGCGTGCCAATGCAATCAAGCCATCGCCTGATTGTACTTTGTAATTCTCAGTATTGTTAAGCTTCTTACCACTACTGCTCGTTGCAGTGCTGCCACTGCTGCTAGTGCTATTACTGCTACTAGCACTGCTTGGAGCGCTATCTTTGGCGGGAATCGTAATCGTACGTCCTCTGATGAGATTGGATCTTGTGGTCAAGTTATTAGCAGCAGCCAATTCACTTAAGCCGATATTATAACGATTAGCGACGCCTGTTAGCGTGTCGCCAGATTGAACCTTGTAGCTTACAGGTTTGTCATTTAGCTGACGCTCGACTGTGTCCTTTGACACCGGTACTTTAATCGTCTGACCACGTTGCAAGCGTGCACGCGCATCAAAACTACTATTAACAGCCGCAATCTCGCTAGCACTCACATCCAAGCTATTAGCAATACCGATCAAGGTCTCACCTGATTTTACCGTATAGTTCGTTGTAGACACTGAGCTATTACTAGTGGTGTCGTTGCTGCGATTTGTGCTCACATTGGCGCTCGCTGGAACGACTAGTCTTTGACCGACATATAGAGAGTCTGTAGTGCTCAGTCCGTTTAGGTTAGCCAGTGTTGACGTTGGAATATTAAACTGACGCGCTAAGGCAATAAGGCCATCGCCCGATTTGACTGTATAGCTCTTGGTCGGTATTTTCGATGAGCTGCTCGATCTAGTCGATGGCGCAGCAGGTGTACTCGCAGGCGCTTTTACTTTGCCTGGGACAAGCCAGAGCTTTTGCCCTATGAGTAGATCAGCACGGCTGCTTAGATTATTGTAAGTGGCTAGCTGGGTCACTGACATATCAAAACGGTTGGCGGTACCTATGAGCGTATCGCCGCTTTGTACCACGTAACTCTCAGGCTGGCTGGGAGTCTCACTGCTACTGCTAATAGGCGCGATAGTTTTGGCGTTATAAAGGTACAAGGTGCTACCCGATAATAGATTAGCACTTGGGTCAATCTGGTTCCATTGTGCAATATCACGCCAGTTTAGCCCAGCGCGGCTGGCGATGTTAGAGAGCGTATCGCCGCGTTTGACAGTATAGGTGCTGCGCGTACCCTGCGGTTTTGCTTTGCTAGGCTTAGTACTTGCGCCTGATGAAAAGGTGATTGTCTTCTCTTTACCGCTCGCCTCTAATATAGACTGCTGCGTCTGTATCGCGGACAACTTGATGTTGCCATCGACCGGACTGATCGCTTGGCTGACTTCATTAGTCTGTCTTTGAATTTGGCTGGCAATAAAGTCGCGCTCTTCTTTAGTCAGTGGCGGCTCTTGGACGATCGTATTATTACTGGTAATTGACGCTGATGTAGTCGGCAAGCTATTACTGCTTTGTAGTTCAGCATTGATTTTTTTGGTCTCATTGCTGGTAATCGCAGGCTCAGTACGTAGCGAGGTGTTATTGCTATATACAGAGCTACTAGTAGGCGTAACCGATGGCGAGATATAACTGGTCGTCTGCTGCGGCACAGTAGCACTTGCAGCATAGTCAGCCAAACCGCTGCCAGTAGATGGCAAAGACGAGCTAGTATAGGGCTGATTATTATAGCTTGGCGTCGCAGGCGTCGTTGCAGCGATCACATTGCTGCTACCATTACCTCTTAGGGTACTAAGTTTAGCATCGATATTGCTATCGACATCGTTTGGAATGACTACGCGTTGCGGGCCTGATTGATCAACTCGACCTGAGATAAGCGCAGTATTGAGGCGCTCAAGCTCATCATAGCTCACGCCTGTCACTTGCGCGACTTCTGCTAGGCTTACCCCATAATTGACAGGAAC
>NZ_JBQQFC010000370.1:0-2112 GCF_052258445.1 Psychrobacter sp. T6-1 | reverse complement strand
AACAGCCCAAGCCAGCGTAAGTTTTTGACGGTTGAGGAGGGGATTGCCATTGCACGGGCAGTTGGGGCGAGTGTTTAAGGATAATTTAAATGCAGGCTTTACTTGTACTCTTAAGCTAATTGTTTCATTATCAAAACAATTGATAAATTGAAGTTAGAGGTCGCTATGTTAGGCAACGACATTCAAATTAAGCAACTGGTAGGCGTAGGGGATGTGCATCTTCGCTTTGAGCCTGAGCAAAGAGTGTATTGTCTGATTGGTGAAAATGGCATTGGCAAGACGAAGTGTTTAGAGGCTTTGTTTACTCTATGCTTCACTACCAACGGACTTCTTTATGCCAGTACTATTAGTAATGAACTATTTGCATTTAACAATATAATTTCTGATGGACGTACATTTAATGATATCTCTGATAAAAGCTTAAAGGGCTTCGAAAGTCATAATTCAGCTGTAGTCATGATTGGTGCTTTGAATCGTGGAACCATTGATTACGAAAAAATAGATGTAAATAAGAACATTGGTACTCGAGATACTCGTTTAAAAAAATATATTGATGAAAGTTTTTCGACTTTGAATAGTGAAAAAATGTATAGCTTAGGAATGGGTGAATTATTAAATCAATGGATAATTCAGCGTGCACAATCTGCTAATCCTTATCAAGCTGCCGAGGATAACCGAGAAGTAGAAATTACGACGTTGCTAGACCTACTTAATAAAGTAGATGAACGAATCGATAGTAAGTTTCTTGAAATCTCAGGAAGTAACCGAGTATTTATCAAGATTGCTGACAATAAAACAGAACTCTCAGAGCTTTCCAGCGGCTTTGCATCCATACTCAAAATCATGCAATCTATCATTGCAGGCTATAGCTATTTCACTAATGAAACTAATATCGCTCATGTAAAAGGCGTGGTATTTATCGATGAAATTGAAAGTCATCTGCATACCAAATGGCAAGCGACGATCATCCCTACTTTAAAGCGTCTGTTCCCTAATACCACCTTTTATATCACGACTCATTCCGCTATTGTCTTGAGCCAATTGCAACATGGTGAAGCCTATGAGCTATATCGCGATAAAAAAGATGGCGTAGTAAAGACAGAGCTAATAGAACATCCTAATAATGCTGCCTTTATAGACTTATTAAAAGATGCCTTTGATATCGATATTAATAAACTCAAGCTGGAACGTGAAAACGCACCTCAGCAAGCAGAAGCCAAACAGATGCTGCTCAGTTTATTAGATGAAAAAATTAAACAGCTAGAGGCAGGGCAATAATGAGTGAAAAAGAGTTATTGCTTGATGCCAATTACTTAATTTATCTATTAGAAGGTAAAGTCGATAAAAATGATGCTAACTTATTGCAAAAATTAAAAACTTTACGTGCTGAAATAGCATCAAACAATGTCGAAGTAGTGATAACGCCACTTATCCGTTACGAATTTCTGAGGTATTTTCTATGGAAAAAACAAGAAAATGATGTAAAAAAGTACGTTCATCTTATGAACCAGTTTACTACTTTAGATATCAGTCAAGACGTCGCAGATCTAGCTGCTGATTTATACCGATTAGATAAGTTTGAGTCAGATAACAACAATATTAATAAAAATATTGATAAGCGTCAGTTTGATATATTCCATTTCGCCACAGCTAAGGTTAATAATATTGAATTACTGTCTAACGACAAACATTTACCTCAGCTTGAGAAGTTATATAATCTCTATAGGCTAGATAAACTACTTTAGAACCTACCCCAAATAAACCCCACAACACCTTTTAAACTTCTCCCCAGACCCGCAAATACAGGGCTGTTTTTGACTAACACTCATATCTACTGTCGGATCTAAAAAATACCAGCGCTCAGTGTTATCTGCTTTGTTTTTAACTTTTACAAAGGTAGAGCGCTCATGATGGGCTTGCAAGTCATCCATTTTATTAGCTTCATTATAATAGGCCTTAAACTCCACCTGTGCATGACGTTTACCCAGCTTTGGCGTGTGCTGAACGATTTCTAATCCTGCCCAAGGCGTCTCGTGTGCCCAGCTCTCAATTGACTTGATATCAAGTAGTGCTTGCTGCGCGGGCACAGTCGTCTTAACAATATATTCAGGT
>NZ_JBQQFC010000369.1:0-2113 GCF_052258445.1 Psychrobacter sp. T6-1 | reverse complement strand
ACGGAGTTCAATACTTTGCTCGATCAATTGCCAAAGGATACGCGCGTATCAGAGCTGGTTGAGGGTATTAACATGACAGGGGTCGGCAGCAACATACGCTTCCAAGATATCTCCGTTGAACCTGAAATCGAAAATGAGTTCTTTATCGAGCAGCCTATTCGCATTGCAGCTTTAGGCGAGTATCATCAGTTTGGCAGCTTTATCAGTGGTTTGGCGGCTCTACCGCGTATCATCACTATGCACGACTTTGAGATTAGTAACCCGCAGCCTACCTTAGAGGTTTTGCCTGAGCTTAATATGGTGCTACAAACCAAGACCTATCGCTCAAAAGAGGCAAAAACAGACGTAGAGGTCACAGGTGAACCGGCTGCTGCTGGGACTACAGAGGCAACGGATACTCTCGCTGCTAGTACAGGAGGCAACTGATGACCAAGAAACTACCCATCGTTTTGATCAGTGTCTTGGCATTATGGCTTAGTGGCTGTAGTGATCGTATCGGTATGGCAGAGCAGGCTATGGTAGACATACGTAATCAGCCTGCGCAGCCTATCGAGCCGCCGCCGCAAACTGAGCTGGTTGAAGATTTTGTTTATAGCGCAAATACCTTACGTAGCCCCTTTTTGCCGCCAAGTTTGGTCAATGCTCAAGGCACCAGTAGCGTAACGAACGGTATACGTCCTGATCTTAATCGTATAAAAGAGCCGCTTGAGCAATATGAGCTGGCGCAACTGATCTTTCGCGGTATGCTCATCTCGCCTGAAGGTCAGCAGTATGCCTTGGTGCAGCGCCCTGATGGTTCAGTGGCTAGCGTAAAGGTTGGCGATTATATTGGGCTAAATGATGGACGTATCGTTGAGATTACACCGACCCAAATTAATTTGATTGAAATTGTGCCAGACAGCCGCGCCGGGTTTATCGAAAGACCCCAGTCGCTGGTCTCTCCTATAAGTTAAGTCGGCAGATCTTTTGAGGAATAAGCAATGACCGTACGCCATGATCAGGTAACAACAATGAGTAAACGCGTATCTTCACCCTTTGCCGTCTCGGCACTGGCGATAAGTATGATCACTATCAGTGCTAGCGCCTATGCCGAACAACGTATCAACACGGTCTCTGTGGTGCAGACAGCACCCGCCACTACCCAAATGCGTTTAGGGTTCTCCCAATCGCCGCAGTTGCCAGCTGCTTATCAGTTGGAGGATCCAAGCCGGCTGGT
Source organism: Psychrobacter sp. T6-1 (assembly GCF_052258445.1). Lineage (NCBI taxonomy): Bacteria > Pseudomonadati > Pseudomonadota > Gammaproteobacteria > Moraxellales > Moraxellaceae > Psychrobacter > Psychrobacter sp. T6-1. The sequence continues at coordinate 897 of NZ_JBQQFC010000369.1, read as the reverse complement.
TTTGGACTTTGAGCAAGTGCAAAATGGGCTCAATAATCGCGCCAGCACCTATAATATTGGCATGATCAATGAAGTCACCACCTTAAACAACGACAGCACGACGCGCTTGATTGTGGGGCTTAGACAAGCTGGAGAGTACACGACTGCGATCGAAGGTAATGACTTACTCCTGACTATCACTGATCCTACTCGCGCTGTCGTATCCGCGCCTACTGTTGCACGTACGCCTTCTGTGGTGCGTCCTACCATAGTGAGTACTCCCACTGTAGTGACCACGCCTACTATTGTACGTGCGCCTACTGTCATCACTAATGACCCTATTCAAGATGTGTTAAATGGCAATACGGCAATCACAACCACTCCAATCGTCACGCCTATTATCGAGACGACAACGGTACCTGCCGCTGCAGTGGTCAGTCGCCCTGTAACAGTGACCGAGCAAGCCCCTGCCAATACAATGGTCGTACGAGTCAATCCCTTATTAGACCCAAGGCTTGCTGGTAGCCAAGTCAGTCAGCAATATAGCTATGATGGACTGACCGCACTGAATTTCTCTGCAAAGGGCAAGGGTGGTGATATCAGTATTGCACTTGCAAACGAAGCCATCCCAGTAGATGTGCAGCGTCAAGGCAGCCAGCTTGTGGTTCGCCTGACGGGTAGTACCGTGCCGCGTAACTTGCTACGCCGCCTAAACATCAATAGCGGACTTGTCAGTAGTGTCGATACCAAAAACCAAGGTCAAAACGGCGTTATCACCATCAATATGAATGGCGATTACGAGTATCAGGCTTATCAATCAGGCAATCAGCTTAATATTAGTGTTAAAGAGCCTGAGATGCTGCGAGAGCCGACTTTGGAGGAGAGAGTCTATACAGGTGAAGCCTTATCAATGGAGTT
>NZ_JBQQFC010000368.1:0-2116 GCF_052258445.1 Psychrobacter sp. T6-1 | reverse complement strand
CTTATCAAGGAAGATAGATGAATACTACAAATACAGAGGCGACTAGTCAAAGCGCCAACGAGACCAACAAGCCGTTTATCATTAGAGAAAACAGCGCTGATAGTGTTGTCACTTTGACACTTAATCGTCCTAAACAGTTCAATGCGTTGTCGGTTGATATGCTCAACGCTATGCAAACCGAGCTTGATGATATCGCGCAAGATGAAAAGGTTCGCGTGGTCGTCATCGCCGCTACGGGTAAGGCATTTTGTGCTGGTCACAATCTCAAAGAGATGCGCGCTCATAGCGATGAGGCCTTTCATAGAGCACTGTTTAAGCAGTGTAGTCAGATGATGCTAACTTTAAACCGTATGCCGCAAATCGTCATTGCAAAAGTACAAGGCATTGCAACGGCGGCAGGTTGTCAGCTGGTCGCTGCTTGTGATTTGGCGGTCGCCTCAGACGATTCTAAGTTTGCGACTTCTGGGATAAATGTTGGACTGTTCTGTTCCACTCCAGCCGTTGCAGTCAGTCGTAACCTCTCTCGCAAGCAAGCCTTTGAGATGCTGATTACAGGCGAGTTTATCGATGCCGATACTGCTATGAGACAAGGGCTTGTCAATCGCGTGGCAACAGCCGATCAGCTGGACGCCGCGCTACAATCCTTGATCGATGCTATCACTAGCAAATCCTCTGTCGCCATCAAAACGGGCAAAGATATGTTCTACAAGCAGCTAGATATGGATCTGCCGCACGCCTATGAGTACGCGGGCAAGGTGATGACTGGTAACATGATGGCGAACGATGTTAGCGAAGGTATTGACGCCTTTATTCAAAAGCGTCATGCGGTGTGGACAGGACATTAGTGCTTTGTCTTTATTAACAATATTTTTAACTATAGCCCTTTAGGCAAGCTTTGTACCCCAAGGCTTGCCGCCTCGACAGCACCTGCGAGATATCCCGAAAAACTTGGCGACCACTCACTACCTATCCCTGTCAGACTATCCGCCCATATACCTGATATTGGCTGAGATTGAGGCGCTTGTGGATGCTGACCGTTGCTACTGGCATCGGCTAGCGTCGCGGTAAATGAATCTTGTGCCCAATCCTTGAGATATTCAGACTTTGGCGCGCCTGCTTGCTCACCAAATAAACGTACCAGTTGCGTGCGGCAATGCTCTTTTAGTACCTCAGTTGAGACGCTTTGACGGACAGATGCAGGTACGCCTACAAAGCCAAATAGCGCGCCGCTGCCATCCATGATAGAGGCATCATGAATCTCAACCATTGGTCCTTGCGAGCTACGAGCAGCGCCAGAGAGACCGTGCCCGCGCCAAAAAGGGGTATCATAAACCGCAAAGTATTTGGCATGAGGCGCCATCCAAGTCGCGGTATTGCGCCACTCATCCCTCAAGTCCGTCGGCAACTCAGGTTCAAAGGTAATACTGGCTTCGACCAAACGAGGTGGCAGTGCCAATAACACTTGCTCTGCTTGCCATATTTTCACTTGCCCTACCTTATCTTCACTCGTTATTCGCGCAAAACCATCCGTATAATCAAGGCTTTTCACTCTCTGACCTGTGACTACTTTTGAAGGATCAAGGCGATGATATAAAGCGTCGATCAAGGCCTTCATGCCACCTTTAATACGCATAGATGGCGGTGAGCTTTTATACCCTAATGTACGCATAGCAGGCTCGTTAGGAGCGCGCTCGATTAATGTATCACCCTCTTCAAACTGTGCAAAAGTCTCAAGCTCTAACTCATCGACCAGAGCACTTAGCTGCGGCTGAAACTCAGGCCAAAACCAAGAGGGCCCTAAATCGAAGCTATCTACATCTTTTGCATTATCAGAGCCAAGATGTTGTGAAGTCGTCTGCTCAGAGTTTGAGTCTCTTAAGAGTCTATTATCTAAAATACGACCACCCAGAGTAGGACGCGCTTCTATCAAGACATAATCGATACTTTGTTTCTCTAGTAAATAAGCGGCGTATAGACCACTTAACCCGCCCCCAATAATAGCTACAGGTATATTTGTCATATTTATTTTTCTTGTATTAAAGGTCTCAAATCGTAAATGTGAAAATCGAGCTCATTAAACGTCCAAATCTTCGACATCTGCGCCAATCACTTGTGC
>NZ_JBQQFC010000367.1:0-2135 GCF_052258445.1 Psychrobacter sp. T6-1 | reverse complement strand
AGAATTTCCGAAAGTCTTATCATCCAAAGTTGTCACCCTTTGAAAAACTTCCCACAACATGAAGACTATCAAAGCCCCTTGCTGTGGGTGTGTATTATATAGACTTAAGCCTGCCTGTCAAATATTTTTCGCCACTTTAAGCAAAGTATTTTTTGCTTGTTAGCAAGCAGCTGTTTTTGTTGCGTTTATTAGCGCAACCATTTAATTATTTGTTGTTCAGTGCCTTTTCGATATCTGCTTTGATAGCGTCAGGTTTAGTCGTTGGCGCATAACGGTCGATCACTTGCCCATCACGACCAATCAAAAACTTGGTAAAGTTCCATTTGATACCGTCTGTGAGCACGCCGCCCTTTTGGTCTTTTAGCCAGTTGTAGATAGGATGTGCATTTTTGCCATTAACGTCTGTCTTTGCCATCATAGGGAAGCTGACGCCGTAATTTTTTTGGCAAAATGCGCCAATCTCGTCGTTGCTACCAGGGTCTTGACTTCCAAACTGATTACAAGGAAAACCAATAACCGTTAATCCTTGTTCTTGATACTCCTTACTAAGCGTCTCTAGACCTTCAAACTGCGGCGTGAATCCACATTTGCTCGCCGTATTGACCACGAGTAATACTTGTCCCTCATAATCGGCAAAGGCTTGTGAGGTGCCGTCCATACGCTCGGCGTTAAAATCATAAATCGTGCTCATAGTCGCTCCTTGATAGCTTGGCGTAATAATTTCTTGCGTTTATAAAGTATTAACATAAAACGCTTGTTAATATAGCAAAAAAAAAGCGAAGCCATCGTAATGTTACGATAACTTCACTACTTTTTAATCGTTTAAATACTCGCTTATTCAGCTTGATCCAAATCAATAGAGACTGAATTGATGCAATAGCGCATACCTGTTGTCTCACGAGGCCCATCAGGGAAGACATGGCCTAAGTGCGCGCCGCAGTTGCTACAAGTGACTTCAGTACGGCGCATACCGAGTGAGTCATCGACGTGCTCATCGATAGCCGCATTATCAATCCCTTGATCAAAGCTTGGCCAGCCGCAGCCTGCATCAAACTTACTATCAGAGTCGAACAATTTGGCGCCGCAGCCCTTACAGCGGTAGATACCTTTGTCATTGACATCGTTATAGACGCCAGTAAAAGGACGCTCTGTACCCTTTTCACGCATCACATGATATTCATCGCTACTTAAGCGCTCCTTCCAGTCCGCTTCGGTAAGTTGGCTGATCTCTTCTTTGGTTAATTGATTATCTTGCATCTTATATTCCTTTAATTGTAGGTCAAATTGATAAACGTTTTGATAGATAAGATATGGTAGTTATCTGCTTATTTACAAGTTTTGCTGAGCTACGTTTACTAAATGCACACGTAGAATCTATACAACGCTTAACTTTTGAATAAAATTGATAAACCTTGCAAGTTATACTTGCAAAGCTTAATAATAGTGCTTGCATCAATTTTATAAATGCAATAATATCTTGCATTATTATTTGATAAATCGATAACGATTTAAGGCACCTTGATAATGGCAAACCATGAATCACAAGCGGAACGTTTGGCACAGCTACGCCGTGATAGAGGCTTGACTGCTGAGCAATTAGCGCAAGCGATGACGGATGCAGGCGCGAAAGTAAGCCGCGGCGCTATCTCTAACTGGGAGCGCGGTACTAATGGCATTGTATCGTCGAAACTACCGACGCTTGCACGTATTTTAGGATGTAGTGAAGGCTACTTGCTACGTGGTGACAATGCCAATGATGATAATGCCAATGGTGACAATACCAGCGCTGATAGTGGCAGCGGTGACAAAAGCAGCAGTGAGACAAATCATAAAAACAATACGTCTACGATCTCAAAACCAATACCGCTACCTTCTACAACAAAAAACGATGCCAGCGAGTCAGTATCCTTTAACCGTACAAAATTACCATCTCAAATGACGAGCACTATTTCTATGACCTTATCTACAAATACGCCAAATAAACCTGAGCTTAAAAAGTCAGAAAAATTACAGAACGTCTGCTACGACATTCGTGGTCCACTACTGCAAACGGCGAACAAGATGGAGAGCGAAGGCACACGTATACTTAAGCTTAACGTCGGTAATCCTGCGCCCTTTGGTCTGCAAGCGCCGCA
>NZ_JBQQFC010000366.1:0-2136 GCF_052258445.1 Psychrobacter sp. T6-1 | reverse complement strand
TATTACCTGACGCTGTATACCTTATGACTCATATTTTACTAGTAGAAGACGATCCCGCTATTGCCATGTCGCTCAAGGTAACTTGCAAGCGCGAAGGCTGGCAGATAACTTGGCTCGATAACGCCAGTAGCGTCTTGCCGATGCTGCGTAGCGATGCGGCAAAGGATTTATCCGCTATTATATTAGATGTCGGCTTGCCTGATGGCGATGGACTCAGCCTGTGTCAGCAGATTCGCCATACGCCTGACATTAAACAGTTAAAGAATACGCCTATCGTATTTCTGACCGCTCGTAGCGATGAGGTCGATCGTATTTTGGGCCTTGAGATGGGCGGCGATGACTATTGTGCCAAGCCCTTTAGCCCGCGCGAATTAGTCGCTCGGCTCAAATCCATTTGGCGACGTGAGCAGTTATTGTTAGAACAAACGGCTCAAAAAGCGAACTTAGCAGATAACTCAGATAACCTAGCAATCAATCCTTTATCAGAGCAGGCCTTGAGCTTTGAGTGCCAGTCAGGAATTTGGCACTATCAGCCGCTCAATTACTCATTAACGTGGCAAGAGCAAAAGCTGGAGCTGAGTAATACCGAGCGCAAAATCCTTCTGACCCTATTGCAAGCACCCAATCAAGTCTTTAGTCGCGAGCAGCTGCTTAATGCGGTCAGTGATTATCCCGATCATCGCCTAGCACGTACGATAGACAGCCATGTCAAATCGATTCGTAAGCAGTTAGCGCAAGTTGATGAGAGCCTCGATGTCATCTATACCCATCGCGGCCTTGGTTATGGATTGTGTCCTGCCTAATGTCTAAGTTGAAGCACAAGTCACATCATACCCACTCAAAAAATACCAAAATCAACCAAAGTAATTGGTATGCCAAATTGCATCCTATCGGTACCGATCAACAGATTGAAGATCCCAAGCGTCCGCTTAATTTAAGTATATTTTTTCGCATTTGGTTGGCGGTCGCACTGGTGCTTATTATCTGCGGCATTGTCGTCTTTATGCAGCTCTTTAGCTACGTCAAACCTACTGTTAAGCAAGTCATCGAAGACACACTGCTCGATACCAGTAAGCTTATGGCAGCAAGCTTACAAGAGCCGCTACAGTCAGGAGCGCTATACGATAAGGCTTATCAAGCTGATCTTGACAAGGCTTTTGTAGGTCAGCCACTCGACAGTAATATCAGCAAGACTTACGATAAAAAAACCTATAGCAGCTTTCGTATTTATGTCACGGACAATAACGGCAGGGTCATATATGACTCGCTACCGGCGCCTGACAATGCTGAGGGCGAAGACTACAGTCGCTGGAATGATATCTACTTAACCTTGCGCGGACAGTACGGCGTTAGAAGTACGGTACGCGATAACCGCAAGCGCGATAGCTCTGTCATGTATGTCGCGCAGCCCATAACCGATGATACAGGTCAAACTATTGGCGTGGTCAGCGTGGGTAAGCCTGTCGCTAGCGTATTACCCTATTTAGATAATACTCGTGAGCGTATGCTCATTACCGCTTTGCTGGTCAGTATCGTCGCGCTTATGCTCGCAGGATTAGTGGCATGGTGGCTCAAACAAAGCATTACTCTGGTCACTAGATACACAGGAACGCTGGCAGAGGACACGCAAAAGCCGTATTTTTATCTGGGGCATGAGCTTAATACCCTGACCGATACTATCGAAACCATGAAGCATCGCTTAGAGAACAAGGCCTATGTCAGCGACTATGTCCATACCTTGACTCATGAGCTAAAAAGCCCATTGACCGCTATTCGTGCCAGCGGCGAGCTATTAGAAGACGACGGACTTGACGCCGAAGATAAGCAGATGCTTATTCAGACCGTCGGTGAGCAAAGTATCAAGATGCAGCTACTGATTGATAGGTTACTGCTACTGGCCAAAGTCGAGCAACCCACCTTTAAGCTGAGCCGGCAACCGATAGCCTTGCTTCCTATGTTGCAAAGCCTAGTGAAAGATAACACCGTTAAGGTGCAACAGCAGCAATTAGCGGCTATTAACCTTTATATAAACGATAAGAATTTGGATGGTGGTACAAAGTTATCTGCTGATATGCTTGCACAAACGACCGTATATGCCGATCGGTTTTGGCTGGTGCAATCTTTGCAAAATCTATT
>NZ_JBQQFC010000365.1:0-2156 GCF_052258445.1 Psychrobacter sp. T6-1 | reverse complement strand
AGTCTGTTTTCTGCTTGTATATATAGGACGGTCGTGGCGACTTCATTACCACTATCAGGATCCTCTTGCTCATTAGTTGTAGCACTTATCATCGCACTATCGCTTACCATCACAGGTAGCGGATCCATGTTTTTACGGTTACTTAGCCAAAGCCAACTCAATAGGCCGATGATTACGAGCAATAGCAGTAGCGCGATAGCAATGAGTACGCGTTTGTAGTCTTTCATAGAAGTGACTTATTTAATAGTAGGAATAGGCGTTTAAGTGATTATCTACTAAGTGATTATCTACCCAGCGTTTTGCTTAGTCTCTATCAGTGCCAGGATCGAGTGTTCAACAGACCCTAGACTATATGTAGAGCATGAGTTCAAAATACAGCTTTAAAGGTCTAAAACCTCATCGATCAATTCTGCAAGCATTGTATCGAATATATCTTTATTATTTAGAAGCTCAGAATTATTTTGCGCAGGGGATGATAACACAACTGACTCAGTTGATGACGACCCTGTTTGATGCACGGCAAGCGGGGACTGATGGTTATCTACTAAGTCTTTAATCCAGTAATAGCCTTGCGTCTCCCACCAAGCTTCAAACCGAGCAAGCGTACTCCCGCGTACTGCTTGAGGCAGATTAAGAGTGCGTAGCTTCGCCGCGAGTGTTGGGTCTGCTATAGCCTGCATTCGGCTAAGATACAGCTCGTCTTTATCTCCATCATAGGGCTTGCGACGCCTCCAAGCTGCCGCGTCAACTTTCATACGCGGCAACTGCCATAGCACGCCGCGGTAGTAGACGACGTACAAGCGCCTTTTTGGATTGACAAATATCGCATCTATAGGACGTAGCGGCATAGCTTGAACCTTTCATTATCAACCATACTCAAAATATCTCTACGACGTTGGTTGTCGTACATGTTTCATCAGCGCTGTCAGATACTGGTAAAATGCATCTATCGGTGGCACACTAAGACGCTTTGCATCCTGTGCTATGAGCAAACAATATAATAGCAGAAAATAAAATGTAGACACGCCTGCGATGCACAATTAGCAGTAGATAGTGTGTTTAGCGTCAATATTAACCTCTTTTTAGTGGATAAGATCCTCTATGTTTACCATTATTCAGTCCCATTTGACCGAACGCCTTGTCGAGCACTTACTGACGGCTTATCAGTCCAAAAACCAAGGTATCTTTGATGAGTTTATCGTCATTGTACCCTCAATGGTGCTCGGTGATTGGTTAGATAAATCTATCGCCAGTCAGGCAGGTATTAGCACTTTAGTTACGACGACGTTTTGGGGTCAGTATCAGTGGACATTGATGCAAAAGGTGCTGTCTGCACACAACGAGTGGCTGGTAGTCAATGAGCGCGCGCATGACACTTTATCTGTGCCTGAGGTCGCTGTACTCACAGGATCAGTTATGCAGTGGCGTTTGTTTGGCTACTTTACTTATTATCAAGGACAGATAATCGCGGATGACACTCATCCTTTGCATCCGCTCTTATCGGCGCTGCTCGATGACAAGTCGGACTCAAGTCAGCAGGATATACGGCTTTGGTCTTTGGCGACTGATTTTGCTCGAGTATTTAGCCGCTATCTTACGCACCGCGAGGATTGGCTTACGCTATGGTCACAAGATAAGCCGGTGGATGTTGAGACCCTTATCAAGGATAAAGATGAGCTGGCAAAACTGTTCGATGAGCATGCTGGCATGACGCCTGAGTGGCTGATTGCGCATTATGTCGAGCTTGAGCGCGCGCAGCGTCATTTGTGGCGCTTATTGTTTGCTCTAGTCTATGAGCACCGGCAAGCGATTGAAGCACGCTTTTGGCAAATTATGAAAAGTGCCAAAGACGGCAGCGGTATAGAGACAGGGGTAGATGTCTTCTCAATACTGCCAAAACAGCTGCATATCTTTACTTTGCAGCAATTACCGCAAAACGAGCTCAATTTTTTGCAAAAGCTATCGACTTACTTTGATATTACTTTATTGCATTACAATCCATCACAGCTGTTCTGGGCGGATATTGTCGATAAGCAGTGGTTACAGCGTCAGCAGGTCATTAACCCAAAAAGTGTATTTTTGCGTGATCACGGGCACACGCTATTATCGCGTTTGGGTAAGCAGTCGCGTGAGACTTTTGCGATGCTGGCGGGACT
>NZ_JBQQFC010000364.1:0-2169 GCF_052258445.1 Psychrobacter sp. T6-1 | reverse complement strand
CTTGCTTGCTTGCTTGCTTGCTTGCTGTGCGACTGCGTCACTCCAGAGGCTGCGCAAAATCAAGACCAGCCGCGCTGTAACGCTCTTCTATCAAACTGGCTATAAACAAAGCTCTTAATTAAAATTACTCTTCGAGCAACACACCCGGGTTCATACGCTGCTCAGGATCCAAGCTTTTGAGCATATCACGAGTCACTTGAATGCCAAGCTTACCTTTTTCGGCAGCCAGATACGGGGCATGATCGCGACCGACGCCATGCTGATGTGATATCGTCGCTTTGCCATTAGCCACGCTAGTACTTGCCGCATGTTTGATTTTTTGCCAGCGCTGTAAGGTGGTTGCATGATCTTTGGCGGCGCGGAAGAAATAAGTGGTATATAGACTTGCGCCTTGCTTATAGACATGTGAGATATGGGTAAAGGCCATGACGTCCTCGCCTTCATCAGCGAGCGAGGTTTTTACCGCGTCTTGCATCTGCGCCATTTGCTCGTCAATACGGCTCCAGTTGGTCGCAGTCTCAAAGGTATCGACCATAATGCCGCGATCCCAAAGCGTGCCGCGCAGATACGGAAATTTAAAACGCCCGTGTGCCCAAACACTACCCATAATATTAGTGATCTTGCCCGTGACACTACCATTTTGCTTTAACAATTTATTAAACTGAGTGATAGCTAGTTTATTCTGCGCCTTGTCACCTGAAAAGCCATAAGTGAGCATAACCTTTTCTGAGCTCAGCCCGCGCGCTTTTAGATAAGTACTAATGGCTAAAAACTGACTTGGCGTAGTACCTAGATGCAAATGTGCGTCAGTCTCGACCGCATTACTTAGGCGTAGCATAGACAGGCGAACATCGTTTTGCACCGCTTGTTTGAGTACCGCCTTACCCGCTTCCCAATTCGGCAAAAAAGCCACTTTAAATAGCTCTTCCTCAGGTTGCGATTGCACGCGCATCTTCACTTCGGTAAAGATACCCGCGCGACCTTCAGTGCCCATCATCATCTCACGCAGATCAGGCCCTGCTGAGGATGCGGGTATATCAGCAATCTCTAGCACGCCTTGCGGAGTGACTAAAGTGCCGCCAGCAAACATCTGCTCGATACGCCCATAGCCGAGCGATTGCTGTCCACTAGAGCGCGCGGCAATCCAGCCACCTAGCGTTGATAGCTCCCACGACTGCGGATAATGTCCCAAGCGATAACCGTGCTCGTCCAACTGTGCTTCGACTGCAGGACCTTGCGTACCCGCGCCAAAAGTGGCAATTTGGCTCTCGGTATCTAAGTCAATCAGCTGCGCCATCTCACCCATAGCAATCGTTAACACGGGACGCGAACCCTTTTGTGGGTTGATATGACCGACTACTGAAGTACCGCCGCCAAAAGGAATAACAATTAAGTCGTGCTCTTGAGCCAGCTTAAGTAATTGCTCGACATCACTAGTCGATTCGGGGAAAGCTACGCCATCGGGGAACACTTCAAAGTCACCGCCATGCATAGCGATCCAATCAGGGAAGCTTTGACCGCGGGCGTGTCTGAGTCTGATTTCTTGATCGGTCGATACCATATCAAGATCGGTAAGCTCAGCTGGCAAACGTGATTGTGGTACAGTTTTTAGCACTTGTTGCAGGCTAACTGATTTGAGCTTTTTAGTCTTGCCAATTTGTGATTTAATCAGTTTTGCGCCATGCGGTGAGACTTTTTTATTGATATTGACGTTACCCCAACCATTCCAGCGCGTTTGCTCGATAGGGGTGTTGGTCTTGGAAGTCATATCGAGACTGGTATTGTCGGTATTTTTGCTATCAGAGGCGATTGCGAGAGGCACAGATTTATTGGCTTTAGGGTTTTTACGGAGAAGGGATTTGAGTTTGCTCATAGGGACATACCTGTCGAGTTATAATCGTAATATTTTGAATGGGAGTGAGTCTATACAAGATGCTAAAACTCAACTAATGACTAAACCAAATGATAAGTCACCATACTAATTTTTCTAGATAATCGCAATACAAAAAACTATTCTTTATAAGTTTATCTTTCGCTCTATCCATTATTTATTTAGACCCTACCTAAATCTACCAAATCGACAAATTCCTTTTCTCCATGGATCTTATACATTCTGCGTTTGATATCGGGATAATTGGTGATATCAATCGGCGGTCTACTACCACCCAT
>NZ_JBQQFC010000363.1:0-2171 GCF_052258445.1 Psychrobacter sp. T6-1 | reverse complement strand
GTCAATGAGCTGCGCAGTGGTACGCTAGGCCATATTACGCTTGAAACACCCAAAATGCGCGAGGCGGAGCTATTATTAGTAGAGGAGTTACGCGCACAAGCAGAAGCGAAAAAAGAAGCCAAACTAGAAGAAAAGCGTTTACGTAAGAAGCGTGCGCGCAAGAATCGGAAGTAGCTTTAAAGGATAATTTTAACAAAGTAGCCACTCCCGCTTTTCGCTACTATCGTAGGTTATATATTTTAATATACGATCAAAAACACTCATAGCTTGTGTAGGGTGCGCCCAGCGCACCGATAAAAGGATAGTTTAAATGATTGGCAAAATTGAAAGAGTACCACTACGTGAAGTATGGCGTCATGAAGCTTATGACTTTTCAAGTTGGCTCAGTCAAAATATAGATGTGCTCAATGAGGTTATTCATTTTGAAATTCAAAATGTAGAGACTGAGAAATCAACGGGCAGTTTTTCAGTTGATATTACTGGAGAAGATCCTTCTGGAAACATGGTCATTATTGAAAACCAGCTAGAGAAAAGTGACCATGATCATTTAGGGAAACTAATAACCTATTTAGCCGCTTTTGATGCCAAGACTGCTATTTGGATAGTAGCAGACGCCAGACAAGAGCATATACAAGCGGTCAGTTGGTTAAACGAAAATAAGGAAACCAATTTTTACTTAATAAAAATTGAAGGTATTAAAATTGGTGATAGTCAGCTCGCCCCTTTACTGACAACTATTGTAGAGCCTAGTGAAGAGCTTAAAAGAGTAGGCACAGTAAAAAAAGAAAATTCGGAAAGACATAAAATACGTTTTGAGTTTTGGTCGCGTTTGCTGGAGAAGTTTAAATTTTCAAGCACACTTTTTCAAAATATCTCTCCTTCTCAATATAACTGGATTGGAACCAGTTCAGGTTTAAGAGGAGTGAACTATACCTTTTGGCTCAAGAAAGATAGTGTATCTATCAAACTATACATTGACAGAGGTAAAGAAGCAGACGATGAAAATATCTATATATTCGATCAACTTCTCACTTATAAAGATAGTATTGAAAACAAGTTAGACTTTGATATTAAATGGTTGCGGTTAGATGAATATAGAGCTTGTGTAGTAGAAAGCGAAATAAGTTCAGGTGGCTGGCAAACTAATCAAGAAAATTGGAATATCGTAATAGATGAGTCTATACGTAGAATGATTGCTATAAAAAACAGTCTTCAACCTTTAATAGATTCTATACGAGTTACATAAAACGTACCCAGATCACGTAGTGTTAGCCAAGCGCGGCGTTTAATTAAAAACCTATGCTCATACCTTAGATACCGTTTATCATTACTGTAGACTTTATTTTCCACCTAATTAATCTGATGTAAATCAAACAAATTTTAAATAATAGTAAATATCTCATTAGCGGTGCGCAGGGCGCACCCTACCTCCTTGCATCAACTCTCATTACACCCCATAAATGACCTTAGTCATCACCTACAAAATACTATTTTGCTTTACAAGGAATACGCTTGCCTACTCCCTTCTCTCAGCCTGTTACCGCTCTAAACACCTTCGCGCCGCGCCTACTCAATTGGTTTGAAACCAACGGTCGCCACGACTTGCCTTGGCAACAGCATCAAACCGACACGCCCAATCCTTATATCGTTTGGCTATCAGAAGTCATGCTCCAGCAAACGCAAGTGAAGACTGTCCTGCCTTACTTTGCGCGTTTTATGGACTCGTTTCCGACAGTACATGATTTAGCGGCAGCGGACTGGGAGGTGATCGCTGAGCATTGGGCAGGTATGGGCTACTATGCACGCGCGCGTAATTTGCACAAAGGCGCGAAGCAATTGGTTGAGGTTATCGATAAGACTGGCAGTTATCCGCAAACTCTAGAGGGTTGGGAGGCAATATCAGGGGTTGGTCCGTCAACGGCTGGCGCGATTATGGCGATGGGACTCCATAAATATGGTGTGATCTGTGATGGTAATGTCAAACGGGTACTGACGCGCTGGGCTGGTATAGACGGTGATATTACCAAATCCGCCACCACCAAAGAGCTGTGGGCTTTAGCGATGCGCTTAACGCCAAAGGAGGAGTCAGGTCTCTTTGCGCAAGCGATGATGGATATGGGCGCAACGTTATGCGTGCGCCGTAGTCCTGCTTGCTCGTTATGCCCGTTAAA
>NZ_JBQQFC010000362.1:0-2172 GCF_052258445.1 Psychrobacter sp. T6-1 | reverse complement strand
ATTACGTAGGCTCGATGAGAGACGTTCGGTTAAAGTATCAAACATATATAATTCTCGATTGGGAGTTAATTTTTTATTTAACTAAATGCTAAGTTCTAAGTTCTATTGTCATGATGAGATTTAGGAAGTCATTCATTTAATGAATATGATTCTCAATTGGCTTTCATTTTATGATAAATTGAACGATTATTCTAATCATATCATTTTAGCGCTTACTTGGCAGTGATTCTATTTTACGCTATGTTTCTTAAAGCTTTTATACCACTATAGCCATCTGTCACGGCGCTAGGTTTAGCTTGGTTTAAACAGCGATTAAGTGTCTGTCCTACCACCGCTATTGATAATTTATGAGGCACCATCTGTGTTACTTGCGTTTTTGATAGCTAGCCTATCTTATCTTGTGGTCAGTATTTATATTAGCTGGTCACTGACGACCAATAAGCCTATTCATAAAAGCATTACCTTGAGCTTACTGCTGATTGGTATGCTCGCGCACGTGCTGCTACTCTCGCCTGATATTGTCACGTTATATGGATTAAACTTTAATCTATTTAATACGATAAGCTTAATCGGTCTGTTATTTTTATTCTTCTATAGCCTATTTTCGCTGTATCGACCTATTATCAGCCTTGGAATTTTAGCCGCACCTATTGCCTTTATCGGTGTCACAGTCGGCTATTTTGGACGTGCGCCTTATCGCCCGCTAACAGATATCGGTATTGGACTAGAGGCGCATATTATACTCTCCTTTGCCGCTTACTGCGTACTGTTCATGGCAGCGGTGCAAGCGCTATTTTTAAGACTGCAAAACCGCGAGCTTAAGCATCAGACCATTCATCGTTTTTGGGTCAATAAACTGCCGTCATTACAAACGATGGAAGGTTTATTGTTCGATATGATCTTGGTCGGCTTTGTACTGCTCAGTTTCGCACTAGGCATCGGCTTTATCTATGTCGAGGACCTGATGGCGCAGCATATCGCGCACAAAACCGTTTTTAGCGTACTATCTTGGCTGTTATTTGGCGGGTTACTGATTGGACATTGGCGCGCAGGCTGGCGCGGCAAACGCGCGGCTAATATCACGATATCAGCCTTTGTATTACTAGCGATAGGGTTTGTAGGCAGCAAATTTGTATTAGAGCTGGTGTTATAGATCAAGATTAGCGCTTAGCACACTCGCTATACTGAGCGCTATTTCCTATTTATCATGCAAACCGCTGTCAGTTAAACACCACCGTCTTGTTGCCCGTAACGATAACGCGGTTTTGTACATGCCAGTTGACCGCGCGCGCCAGTACATTACGCTCGACATCACGGCCAATCGCTCGCAACTCCTTTACGCCTTGTCTATGGGTGACGCGGTGTACATCTTGCTCGATGATTGGCCCTTGATCCAATTCTGCTGTGACATAATGCGCCGTTGCGCCGATGAGCTTGACCCCTTTATCAAAGGCTTGTCTGTAAGGGTCTGCGCCAACGAAAGCTGGCAAGAACGAATGGTGAATATTGATCACTTGCATCGGCCAGCGCTCAATAAAGTCTGACGACAATATCTGCATATAGCGCGCTAGTACCAGTAGATCATTACCCGCCATCAACTCATGAATCTGCGCTTCGGCATCGCTCTTATTATCTTTGGTCACGGGCACATAATAAAAAGGAATACCGAAGTTTTCCACTGCTTGGCGCAAATCCTCGTGATTGCTAACCACTGTGGTAATCTGACAATCAAGCAAACCGCGCTGATGCCGCCACAATAAATCGAGCAGCGCATGATCAAACTTCGAGACCAAAATACCCACCTTCGTCTTAATCGCATTGTCATGTAACCGCCACGTCATCTCATAGCGCTTGGCAACGGTATGAGCAAAGCTTGCCTCAAAATTATCGATAATCTCGCTGAGACCTGCTAAGGCAAACTCCAAACGCATAAAGTACTGTCCGCCTTCATGTGCGGTTGAATATTGATCAAGCGCAATAATATTACCGCTATAGCGATGAATAAACTCTGATACGGCTTGAACGATACCCGCTTGATCGCGGCATTTGATTAGGAGGGTTGCGGTGTCTGACATAAGGTATCCAATTTAAAGATTAAATCTATAATAAGTTAAGATTGTCTGAGATATAGCCGGTCGGCTATTTTATTGTGTTTTAGCAATTGAGTTGGTG
>NZ_JBQQFC010000361.1:0-2190 GCF_052258445.1 Psychrobacter sp. T6-1 | reverse complement strand
AGCTTGCTTATCAACCGCTTTGAGACGACAGAACGCTGCGCCAAAGAGGAGCTGGATTTACCTTTAAATGCTATATTTGCCCATAGCGAACCGCGCCGCAAATCAATGACTCCTCCAAATAGGCCTGGTGAAAATCGTCGCAACTCAAAAAGTGAGCATGCAGGTTTTGAACCCGCCGCTTTTGACAAAGACAGTAGCGTAGTTTTGGACAACGAGCACAATGAAGTTGTGATTCCAAAAGATAGCGCTATAGACCAAAACTCAGCAAAAAAGAGTAGGATAAGCAATACTGCCAGCTTTATCAAAAGCAGTCGCACAAGAGGCGATAAAATAAGAGTAGAGGATAAAAGTATTATCACTGAAGCGGACAATCCGCAGCGCTAAATAAGTTAAGTTTATTACTAACACAAAGCTATTTTATATATTTTGGAGCCTACGCTAGTGCGCGATGAGAAAAAAACGTTACTTGAAACAACCAAAGAATCCAGTATTAATGGCTTTCATAAATTTGCTCAGTTGTGGTCGCTACAAACGCTTGCTGATTTGCCTGATCGCATCAGAAACTTATGGCAGCAGTTAATTGGCTCATACTGGTTTATTCCAACGACTTGTGTACTAGCTGGCATACTATTAGCGCCCTTGTTTCTTACTATTGATGAGTATTTTGATCGTGAGGCAGTCAAAGAGATAGCCTTTGCTTTTACTGGTGATGCGGATGCCGCGCGTTCTATCATGACCGCTATCGCAGGCGCCGTGTTAGGCGTCGCTGGTACCACGTTCTCGATTACTATTGCTGTATTATCGATGGCGTCGTCGCAATTTGGGCCGCGACTTTTGCGTAATTTTTTGACAGATACGCCCAATCAGTTTGTACTTGGTGCCTTTATCGGCACTTTTAGTTACAGCCTATTAGTGCTCAAATCTATTCATAAATTTGATGTCGGTCTTGGTGTGCCGCAATTGTCAGTCACCTTTGCTATCGTCATGGCTATCATTTGTGCGCTGCTATTAGTATATTTTGTACAACATATGGTGCATGCCATTCAAGCCTCTCACGTCATTCAAGATGCTAGCAGTGATGCGCTCGAAAACATCAATTACTGGTATAGCGATCATTGTGATATACAGCATCATCAAGATATCTTACAAGAAGATATAAAGCGGTTTCATACTTGGCCTGCCACCCCTATTTACGCGCCCGTTTCAGGATATTTGCAGCAAATTTACTTTGACTCTTTGATTACCTTGACTCAAGATTACGGCGGCGTTGTACAACTGCATGCCAATCTTGGCGACTTTGTCACTGACAAAAACGTCATCGGCTACTTTTATCAGTGTCCACCAGGGCACCCTAGTGATCAGCAAAAGACTAAAACCTCTAATTTAGCGATTTTGCCGCGCCATCCTGATGGGATGTTTTGGCAACGCTTCGCCGCTTGTGTTCGCATTGAGCCGCGCGCGGTACATTCAAACGATATTGCTTATAGTTTGGGACAAGTGACTGAGATTGCTGTGCGTGCCCTCTCGCCTGGTATCAATGATCCCAAGACGGCAGTGAACTGTGTTCAGTCGTTGACAATATGTTTGAGCGTGATGATGCGTCGCCAGCCGCCAAGCCCGTATCATTTTTATGTGCCGCCTCACGACAACGATGAGTCAAAAATTACGGTTAATGAGCCGCGGGTAGCTACGCTGGCTGTCATCACCCAAACCCCTAGAATCGCTGACTTTATCGATACCTCTTTGGGTGAGATACGCCGTTATGCGGTCGCTGACTTAATGGTATTAAAAGCTTTGTGTCAGGCGATGACGGATCTTAACTATGCTCGGGTCAATAGTGCCCAGCAGCAGACGCTCTTGCATGAGATTACCTTGATTGAGCGCGCAGGTATTGAGAACTTGAGCTATAGCGAGCTGGTAAACGATTTAGCCGCTATGTGCCAGCAGGCCAAGCAATTCGTCCATAATGAGGACGCACAGCATCAGCACTTTAGATACCTTAGCAAATTTGCAACGCATATCAATAAAGCTTTAGAGGTTCAATCTAGCTAAGCTGCTAACATTTTGGTTTGCAGTTATTATTTTTTATTACTTTGAGATTCTTTATGGCATCCACATCTACTCTGACCCTTCTAGAAGTCAGCGCCATTTTTTTGTCGATTACCGCTGTACTCTCTTATATCAATCATA
>NZ_JBQQFC010000360.1:0-2191 GCF_052258445.1 Psychrobacter sp. T6-1 | reverse complement strand
ACGCGCGAATCTGTCCTTAACACAGCGCTTGATCCGCACACACCATCATATGATATCTCGCAAGCTTGTGGTACTGGCTTACAAGCGACTTTTGCTTCAGCGAACAAAATCGCTTTGGGTCTTATTGACTCTGCGATTATCGGCGGCGTGGATACCACATCAGACGCACCTATCGCTATCGGTGATGGCTTACGTAAAGTCATGATCAAATTAGGCGCAGCCAAAAACAACAAGCAGCGTTTAAAGGCCTTGATGGGTCTAAATCCAAAAGACTTGATCGATGCGCCGCAAAATGGTGAGCCGCGTACGGGTTTATCTATGGGCGAGCACCAAGCGATCACTACCCTTGAGTGGAACATCAGCCGCGAAGCCCAAGACGAGCTGGCCTTTAACAGCCATCAAAACCTTGCCCGCGCTTATGACGACGGTTTCTTTGATGATTTGATCACCCCGTATAAAGGTCTGACTCGCGATAATAACTTGCGTCCTGACACCACTAAAGAAAAATTGGCCAAGCTCAAGCCTGTATTTGGCAAAAGAAACGCCAACCCGACAATGACTGCTGCCAACTCAACTCCGCTGACTGATGGCGCCTCATGTGTACTGCTAGCTAACGATGAGTGGGCAAAAGAGCACGGTCTTAAGACTTTGGCTTATATCGTTCATCAAGAGACTGCTGCCGTTGATTTTATTGGTAAGTCAGGCACGACAGAGGGCTTACTGATGGCGCCAGCGTATGCCGTACCGCGTATGCTTGAGCGTGCAAATCTTAGCTTACAAGACTTTGACTTTTATGAGATTCATGAAGCCTTTGCCTCGCAAGTACTCTCAACGCTAGCGGCTTGGGAAGATGAGAGCTTCTGTAAAGAGCGCTTAGGACTAGACGCACCACTAGGGTCAATCGATCGTAGTAAGCTCAATGTCAACGGCTCATCACTCGCCGCCGGTCACCCGTTTGCTGCAACTGGTGGTCGTATCTTAGCCACTGCTGCCAAACTGCTTGATCAAAAAGGCTCAGGCCGCGCGCTAATCTCAATCTGCGCTGCTGGTGGTCAAGGTGTGACTTGTATCTTAGAGAAGTAAGTTACTCTTTAAGTTAATAAAGCACTGTTAGATTTTAAATTACCCTTCAATACTTTGGAGGGTATTTTTTTGTCTAAAATATATATTACAAAATAGGGTGACTACAACGTCAAAGCAACAAGTAGCAAATCGTAGCCTGTTTAAAATTTTGTTGATAGATATGCTAGAGTAAATCAAGACGATGATCTTTTAGCATAAGATAATAAAGCGCTATAAAGGAGTAAATAATAATGGCGAAAATACCCTCAGCAATCGACCCAAAATCGCTAACGACGCAAGAGCAAGATGAGCTAAGTCACGCTGAGCAAGACAACTTTATCGAGCGTATGGACAAAGAGGTGTTCAATGATGAGCTGCGGCGCAAAATGCACGAAGACTTAATCGACACCTATGATGAGGAGGTTGAGAACGAAATCGATGACTATATGCGTGATTTTCGTTTTGATGGCTTTGAGATGAGCGATCAAGACAGGCTCGATCGTCGCCTGTATTTTCAAGAATTAGTACGCCTGCAGCGCGAACTGATCAAACTACAAGATTGGACGGTTGATCGCGGTGAGCGCATCGTGGTGATATTTGAAGGGCGCGATTCGGCGGGTAAAGGCGGCGCGATTAAACGTATTACTCAGCGTCTTAATCCGAGGGTCTGCCGAGTCGCTGCTCTGCCAGCGCCAACTGAACGTGAGCAAACGCAGTGGTACTTTCAGCGCTATGTAGCACACCTGCCCGCTGCTGGGGAAATTGTATTATTTGATCGCAGCTGGTATAACCGCGTCGGCGTTGAGCGAGTCATGGGGTTTTGTACGGACGCGCAGTATGAGGAGTTTTTTCAATCGGTACCTGAGTTTGAGCGTATGCTAGTACGCTCAGGGATACGTCTGGTCAAATACTGGTTTTCGATTACTGACGATGAGCAGCACTCGCGCTTTATGAGCCGTATCCATGATCCGCTTAAGCAATGGAAGCTCTCACCAATGGATTTGGAATCGCGCCGGCGCTGGGAGGATTATACCAAAGCGAAAGAGACGATGTTTGAACGTACCCATATACCAGAGGCACCGTGGTGGGTGGTTGAAGGCAACAGTAAAAAGCGTGCACGCCTTAATTG
>NZ_JBQQFC010000359.1:0-2195 GCF_052258445.1 Psychrobacter sp. T6-1 | reverse complement strand
CGTGCGGCGATGACCTCAGCATTTGCCATGCCTTTTTCGCGCTCTGATTGCGCTTCAGCTTGCCCTGTGGCTCTGATGATATTGGCTTTGGCGAGACCTTCTTTTTCTAAGGAGTCTGCTTTGGCTTCTTGAATAGCCGCTTCAGCAAAACCATGCGCGGACTCTTCAGCCTTGATGCCTTCTGCCATTTTGACTTTAGCTTCGGCGTCTTTGGCTGAGGCTTCTAGATTGGCATTAGCCAGAGTCATGATTTCAACCGCTTTGTGCTTAGCAGATAGCTCTTCGGCTTCGGCCTTTTTGACTTGACGGACTTTGATCTCTTCGGCGTCCGCTTCAGCGGCGAGGACGCGAGTTTGCTTGTCACGATCCGCTTCACTGACTTCGCGGACTTCTTTGATGCGCTCTTCTTCTTGTGCCACTGACTTATCGACAACGATACGCTCACGGATGACGTTAGCGATTTCTTTTTTCTCAAGCTCAATCGCTTTTTCAGCTTCAATACGCTGCAGATCCACTTCACGCTCGCGCGAGACGATCTCTAAATCTTGAGCGCGGGTGACTTTTTCTTGCTCAATGATCACCGCACGCATTCGGTTTTGCTCAGCGACTTCGATTTCACGTTGCTGGTTTTCACGTTGTACCGCTAAGTCTTGCTCCACCATAATGACCGCAGTTTCAGACTTTTTGCGCTCTTCTTCTTCAATTTTGCGCGTTTCAGCCGTCTCGCGAGCAATCACTGAAGAGATTTCACGATTTTGCTTGGCTTCGGCGTCCGCTTGTTGACGCTCAAGCTCAAGCATCGCCTCAACGGTTTCGACGTTTTTCTTTTTCACCGCCAGCTCTTCGTCACGTTCAAGCTCGTTGGTAATGATGTTTTGCGTCGCTGTCAGCTGCGTGATCTTTTTGATACCCTCAGCGTCCAAGATATTGCTGGAGTCAAGCGAGGCTTTTGGCGTTTGCTCTAAGTAATCAATCGCCACATCTTCTAGGACATAACCGTTAAGATCGTTGCCAATCTCTTGCACGATACTGTCACGAAACTCGCTACGATTTTCAAACAGCTTAACGAAATCAATTTGCTTGCCGACCGTTTTGAGCGCCTCTGAGAACTTAGCATTAAATAGCTCATTGACCGCCACTTTGTCTGAGGCGCGCTCAACACCAACCGATTTGGCAACTTTAAGTACGTCCTCTTCGGTCTCGTTGACTCGCAAATAAAACGCCACGGTGATATCAGCACGCATATTGTCCGCGCAAATCAGTCCCTCTTTACCGCGGCGATCAACCTCTAGAGTGATTAATGAGATTCGCATCAGCTCTTTTTTATTGATAATAGGCCAAACAAAGCCACCATCAAAACGCACGGCGATTTTATTCACGCCGTTAATAATAAGCGCCTTGCCTTGCTCAACCTTAAAATAAAAGGCTTTGAGCATGAGCAGCGCTGCCATAACGAAAACAAATGCCAGCACCACAACCACGCCGACGATAATGAGTATGTCCATATTTTTTCCTATAATTAAAACAAGCTATGCCACTATAAATGGCGATTATCAGTAATTTCTAATCTTTAACGCGTTCTACTCGGTAGGTATTGGCTTCTGCTAAATACTCAACCAACACGACTTTATCGCCTTGTTTAAGCGAGTACTCTTGCTCACTGCTATCAGGACGAATCTTGAGTATTAGTCCGGCGCCGCCATCACTTAATTGCGCCTCGCCGTGCTTGTCTGTGACGCTAAGCGTGCGCACGATGGCTGTTTTTCCGATGTTGCTAATAGCGTTGCGCTTGGGAATTTTGGCAATGTTTTTGCGAATAGGGGCGATGATCAGGCCTGTCAGCCACATAGATACGACGAGTACCAATAATAAAGCGCCTGTACCAAACACCCAATACAAAATACCTGAGCTAATATAATCATGTAGCAAGCTGGTATAGACGTAGCTAAGCAGCCAACCGATGAGGCTAATTAGCGTTAAAATAATAATGAGCGGCACGCCGTATAACCCAAATTTAAGTAGCAATCCTGAAAAAAACCCTGCCGATGACACCTCAGAGATATCGGCGCTATCGCCAACATCTACGCTATCCATATCTACCATGCCGAGCAAAGAGACGATCCAATACAAGGTGACAAACATGACTAGACCGGTAAAGACAAGCGTCGGATACAAACTGATCTTGGTGATGAATA
>NZ_JBQQFC010000358.1:0-2199 GCF_052258445.1 Psychrobacter sp. T6-1 | reverse complement strand
ATGAGCGCGCTGTTGTCACCTATTGTCCTATATAACTTAAGAAAAACCTTTGACTTGTAAGTTGCGTTGGTTTGAGCGAAAACTTCAAATAGGTAAGTTGAAATTTTTGTCTAGAACCAGTTATAGGTTAAGGAGGTAAAGAAATTAGTGCCGTCAGTATTAAACCCAGGTAGTGTCACATACTTTTTGTTGGTGACATTGTTCAAGCGTGCGGTCATAGTGAGTCTATCGTTCAGCTTATAGTTGCCACTAATATTAAGTAAGCCAAAACCGTCTACGCGCTGCGCATCTGAGTTTTCAACATTACTGTAGTAGTCATCGGTATACTCATACTCTGCACGCACATCAAGGCTTGGCAAGCTATAGCCTACATATACAAGCCCTTTGTGCTCAGGACGAATGGCTAAAAAGTTACCATTGAAGTTGATAGCGTTTCCTCCAAAATCAACCTTACCAGCGTAGTCACTATCGTCTTTAGCTTGCTGATAATCATAGCTACCGCCGAACAGGTAATTATTAATAGTCCAATCTGTAATTAACGTCACCCCTTCAATATCAGCTTCATTTATGTTGTTTGAAGTATAATCAGGTGCAAAAGAGACAATTAAATCATCAACCTTGTTGCGATACCCTGTTAACCGTGTCGATTGCAATAATGTATCGTATTCAACAAAAGCCTCATAGTTATCACTAGTTTCAGCTTTTAGATCAGGGTTACCACCAAACGGTGAATAGAGGTCATTAAAGTCAGGCGCCCGAAAACCTTTGGCATAACTGGTGCCAACGCGTAAATTTGGGTTTATATGATAAGCTCCGCCCAAGTTGTAGGTCGTCTCATCACCATATTGGGAGTTATCATCAAAACGCAAATTAGCTTGGGCATCATATTTACTATTCGCTAATACATAACCTAAAAATGCACTCGTTACATCACGACCATCGATATCATATCCAGAAGCTGTGGTGTCTAAGCTTTGATCTAAATACTCTAGACCGTAAGTCGCTTGTCCAACAGATAGCTTATGCTGACCAATTAGATTTATTTGATCTTGCTTGGTATCAAAAACATCACCGAACTTGTTATCAAGATTATCAATAGAATGGCCATATTGTAGTTTTAACGATGAGCCCGGCAAGTATCGCCAATCAACAAAAGCCTGAGCGGCTCCATTTTCTTGATCTGTATAATCATCTCTAGTAGCACCGTTATCAAATTCAGTGGTGGAATTGCTATATAAAGCACTAGCCCCTGCAAGCCATTGCTCGTTAATACGTTGGTTTAGTGAAATACTAAAATTATCACTTTCAAAACCGTCATTATCACTATTAAAGCCAAAAGCACCAGGCAACTTTGCATTGAAGCCATTGGTTTCGTTATGACTGGCCGAGACACTTAACGAGGTACC
Organism: Psychrobacter sp. T6-1; assembly: GCF_052258445.1. NCBI lineage: Bacteria > Pseudomonadati > Pseudomonadota > Gammaproteobacteria > Moraxellales > Moraxellaceae > Psychrobacter > Psychrobacter sp. T6-1. The sequence goes on along the minus strand of NZ_JBQQFC010000358.1, from coordinate 793 downwards.
CGCATTGCTTGCAAACTGCGCTGTAGCACCATAAGTATAGTGATCGTTTGAGCCGACACCTGCGGTAACTGATAAGCTGTTTTTATCTACATTATTGCCTTTAGAGAATATTTGAATCACCCCGCCCATAGCATCAGCGCCATATATACTAGAGCCTGAGGCACCGTATAAAATTTCAATACGATCGATTTGATCGGCAGGTAATAGGCTGAGCGTTGCACTACCAGCACTCAAAGAGCTGTAGCGAATGCCGTCAATCAGTACCAAAATCTGTTTGCCCTCATAACCGCGCATATAAATTTTTGAGGTCGTACCCATACCGCCATTACTGTAATAACTAATACCTGGCTGACGCTGAAGTACTTCAAGCGCCGTTTGACCTTGATAACGCTGTAGCTCTTCGCTATCGACAACGCGAGTCTGAGCGATGACATTGCTAATCCTAGTTGGGGTACGCGTAGCGGTCACTACAATCTCATCAAGCTCCACTTGCGGTAATTCGCTCTCATCGATAGGTGCAACGGTAGAGGGAGCTGCTATAGTCGTATTCATGGCAAAAACGCCAAATATACTTAAAATACTCAGTCGAAGGTAACTTACAGATGCTACAGTCATAATCAATCCCAAAAAATCAAAAGGTGCAAGGCGGTCAAAATAACCAATAAGTAAAGACAGAACCATTATCAACAATAACGATCAAGATATAAACCACTACAACCTAATATCTTCTCAGTATCAGATGAGTAACTTTCATCTTAAAGGGTTTTGTTCTTTAGACAGAGCCAATTTATAA
>NZ_JBQQFC010000357.1:0-2210 GCF_052258445.1 Psychrobacter sp. T6-1 | reverse complement strand
GAGGATCTGTACTTTATCGGGGAAGTGCTCGATGTCACAGGCTGGCTTGGCGGTTATAACTTTCAGTGGGCTTGGGCGAGTGGTTTTGTTTGCGGCGAGGTGGTTTAAACTGCTAAGCACTAATAATGTCGTGATGATAGAACAAAATGATGAGCTACTTAGCAAACAAAAGATTTTAGTCAATAGAATAATCAGCTATTAAAATAAGCTTAGAAAAAGCCGCGTTACTAACAGAGTAGAGCGGCTTTTATTGTATCTTGATGACCAAAAAATATTTCCCAATCCTAAACAAATTTTTGTTTCTTAATTGTTTCTATTATGTTAGTATGGCAAAAACATTTGTTTGGTTTACCTCTAAATTTTAACACCATTATTTTTATTGTAATTATTAAAAAAGGATTTTTATGATTAAGAAAAAACTTACTAAACCTTATCAATTATTGACGCTAGGGTTAACTGCAACTCTACTGCTTGTAGGCTGTGACGATGACTCAAACAATAATTCAAATACCACCCCTAACATCGAAAATCCTACAAATCCTAGCGAAAATTTGGGAAGTATCTCAGGGTCAGTAGTCGATCAAATAAGTCTAGAGCCAATAGCTAATGCCACTATTATAGTAGCAGGACAGCAGTATACTAGCGACGCTGATGGTAAGTTTCAGTTGACTAATTTAAAGGTTGGCGAAACGGTAACGCTAATAATCAATGCTGAAGGTTATCCAGAGCGTAGCTTTACAACATCAGTATCTAATGGTACTGCCACAGAGGTAGAGTATCAGCTCAATAACGATAATACTGTCGTGTCAGTTACTCAAGTTGCCTCAGAAGCCTTCAATCTAGTTATTGAAGATTTGGGTGCACAAGTACGTATTCCTGCCAATGCCTTACAACGCGCTGATGGACAACCCATCGTCGGTAACGTCACTGTCAGTATGGATGTTGTGACCCCAAGTGTTGATCCAGAAGAGATGCCAGGCGGCTATGGTATCGTAGGCGGCGGTTTTATGGAAAGCTGGGGCGCTTTGATTATTACCGCTCAAGATGATGACGACAATGAGTTGGTATTAGTAGAAGGCAATATGGCCTCATTGGTTATCCCAGTATCCACTAGAAGTTTAGCACCACTACAAGAGCAATTGCCTTTATTCTTTTATGACATCGTACAGCAAGGCTGGGTTCAAACCAGTACTGCTACCTTACAAACCTTAGTCAATGGCACACAGGTTTATGCTGCTGATGTGAATGAGATAGGATCATGGAACGTCGATGTCGCTATGGAGACTGTCAATGTCATTGGCTGCGTTGCAGATACTGATGGCGTTCGGATTGACAATGCATTGGTTAAAGGCGATGGCATCAATTACTCTGCTATTACTACTGCTATTACAGATAGCAATGGCGACTTCTCGTTACCGGTGCGCCGTGATAGCAAAATGCTCGTTTTTGCTCAAAACGGTAATCGCACTTCTAACGCTCAATCTATTATTACTGCAAGCGGCAACTATCGTATTACCGAAGGATGCTTAACCGTTAGTACAGAGAACGATAGTCTGTCTATTCGTCTCACTTGGGGCGAGCAGCCAGAAGATGTCGACTCGCATCTTCTAAACCCTTCAGGTGGTCATATTTTTTTCGCAAATGAGGGAAGATTGAGTGCAGCGCCGTTTGCTAATTTGGATGTTGATGATACCGATAGTTTCGGTCCTGAATTTATTACAGTACGTAATCTGATGATAGGACGCTATCGTTACGGCGTAGAGAATTTTAGCGAGACTAAAAATCCTGGTCTTAAAAACTCTCCTGTTAATGTATTTCTAGCCGGGCCAACTATTCGTAGCCGTACGCTAACACCAACAGTAAACGATGATAACATTAACAGTATCTTCTGGCATTCGTTTGATTTAGTTGTAGATGAGAGCTGTAACATCACTTACGAGTCTGTAGATCGTTGGTTAACAGATGAAGAAGCATTCAATACGTTTGAGGTTGTAGCCTCTACTCCTCGTTATTGTGTTGCTCCTTAAGTTATTTTAAGTTGCTCGTCTCTTTCATTAAAAAAGCCACCTTACTACTACAGTAAGATGGCTTTTTACTGTCTTAGTTTTTCAAAACTAAGCCTGCTTTTGTTTCAAATACGGATAATCGGTATAGCCTTCGCTACCGCCGCCATAAAAGCTTTCTGGATGCTGCTCATTAAGCGGTGCATT
>NZ_JBQQFC010000356.1:0-2241 GCF_052258445.1 Psychrobacter sp. T6-1 | reverse complement strand
CAGCGCTGGCTACAATCGATTGACGCCCGCCATCCTGCGGGTATCGGTCATGACATTTACCTCAAACTTTGGGCACTCTCAAAACCTAGCATTCCTGCCGACTTTATCTTGTTTGATGAAGCGCAAGACGCCGATCCACTAATGATGGGGATTTTGACCCAGCAACCACGGCAGGTCATCTATGTTGGCGACGCTCATCAGCAGATATATGAGTGGCGCGGCGCAGTCAACGCCATGAAAAAGCTACCGCTGCCGCAAACTCTACTGACGCAGTCGTTTCGATTTGGTGAACCTATCGCTGAGGTGGCCAATACTTTGCTCAAAGCCTTGCAAGAGGACGTGCCGTTAAAAGGTAATCCTGCCAAGCAGTCCTCTACAGAAAAAGGGTTAGTACATAGTAAAAAGGACGCGATACTCTGTCGAACCAATGCAGCTGCCATGGCGCAGCTACTGACAGGACTGAAACTTGGACACCGCGTAGCCTTGCAAGCAGATACTGATCGTATGCTAAAGTTCTGTCAGGCGGCTGAGAACCTTAAAAATGGTAAATCCGCTTATGGAGTGCCAGAGCTTGCCTACTTTTACAATTGGTCGGATGTGCAAGAGTACTCAGAAACCAATGAGGGTAGCGATCTCAAAACCTTAGTCAAGCTGGTCGATGATCATGGCACCAATGTACTCACCCAAGCAGTTAATAGTCTGACACGAATTGAGAATGCTGATTATGTCATCTCTACCGCGCACAAAGCTAAAGGACTAGAATGGGGCAAAGTTCAGCTCGATGATGACTTCTATTATGATGTCACCACTAACGGCATTAAGATTAGCCCTGAAGAATTGCGCTTGTTGTATGTTGCTTGTACGCGCGCGCAAGCCAATTTAGATATTCATCATATTAAAGATTTGATATTAGGATTGCAGTCGGGGAAAAAGGTAATTTTGAGTAAATAAGCAGCGTTGGTCACTTTAAAAGTAGTGTTAAAAACGTGGCCATTAGTTTTCCAATCTTATAAATACTTTCGATAGATAACAACGAATACATACCGATGAATAACGACAATCAGCAGACCTTATTGCTAATACAACCGAACCATATTCAAAAACTTTTCAACAATCCCGTCCGCCTTCTAGCCCCAATGGAAGGCCTAACTGACCCTTTAATGCGGCAAATCTTGACGCAAATTGCCACAGATTTAGGCCGTCCTTATGATTGGTCCGTTAGTGAGTTTATTCGCGTCACTCAGCACTTGCTGCCAGCGCATGTGTTCTATAGATACGTGCCAGAGCTGCATCAGGATGCCAAGACGACTGCTGGTACGCCCATTCATATTCAACTGCTCGGTAGTGAGGCAAATCTGATGGCAGAAAACGCCGCTTTCGCTTGCGAGCTTGGCGCGCCCGCTATCGATATTAATTTTGGTTGCCCTGCCAAGACCGTCAATAGTCATCGCGGCGGCTCAGTACTGCTTGATGAACCAGAAGTCATGTACGACATTATCAGCGCAGTCAGAAAAGCGGTGCCTGCTGATATTCCCGTATCAGCGAAGATACGTCTCGGCTATACCGATACTAGTCGTATAGATGATATACGCGGAGCGATCGACGCTAGTGGCGCAAATTGGTTAACCATTCATGCCCGTACCAAAACTCAAGGCTATAAGCCGCCTGCCTACTGGGACAAAATACAGAGCTTTAATGAGCTATCAATTCCAGTCATTGCTAATGGTGAGATATGGACAAGCGCGCAGGCGCAAAACTGTATGACGCAGTCAGGGACTAATCATTTGATGCTCGGTCGCGGTGCGGTGACGCGTCCCGATCTGGTTGCTCAAGTTGATGTTGTTAAAGAAGACAACGCAGACCATACTCATCTGGCATGGCAGGATTTAACCAGTCATCAGATTGCATTTTTGCAGGGGCAAGCGAAGAATGATGTCGTGCTCGTTGGTCGCTACAAACAGTGGCTTGGTATGCTGACCAAAGGCTATAGCGAGGCTCAGCCGTTATGGAATAGTATCAAACGTGAAAAGAACAAAAACGCTATCATTGAGGCGATAAAACAAAGCAGTTATCAGTAAAACTACAAGACATTAAAACTTTAAGCCGTTAAAACTTTAAGACATTAAGAGCGAGTACCTAGTAACAGATTTGCCTCACTCTGTGCTAACAACTTACTTCTTAAGTACTCATCCTAATTGCTAAATAAAACAGCATTAGTGAGCAGACCATCGATAGCACCCA
>NZ_JBQQFC010000355.1:0-2244 GCF_052258445.1 Psychrobacter sp. T6-1 | reverse complement strand
TGTTTTATGAGCGTTATTGTTAAATTGCGGATAAAGAATGGCATGGGTGCTGGGGTTTGCTTGTATTTTATTAAGCCACAATAGTGCCTCATGAAACTGCTCTAGGCGCTCATGGATACGCTTACGAATGTCGGCAGCAGCAGCGCGAGTAAAGGTCGTTGCGATGATATGTTCAGGCAAACGCTTACCCTCAATCAGCAGTCGCAGGACGATGCCAGTGAGCGTCCATGTCTTACCTGTACCCGCTGAGGCTTCTATCAGATACTGACCTGTGAGCGCAATACGAACGGCAGGTGGCAGCTCTGTCTTTTTAGATGAGGTGTCTGCTAGCTTGGCAGGACTGATGCCAACGTTGTTTTCATTAGTAGGCGTGGTAGGGTTATCCATAATTTATCACTTGTTCAAGGTAGTGCGCATTTAGATGACACGTATTTATAGCGGCTGTAAGGATCTATGCATCGTATCAAATAACGGTGAGGTCAGCGCTGGCAGAGCATCCATTAGCGCTGAGTAGTTATCCTGCTTATCTAAAATATACTGCCACAGCTCATGCTGCGCGCAGGTATCAAAAACCGTATCATGGTTAGGATTAGGTCGTAGCCAACTATCAAAGTCATTAGGTTTCGGCTGGTACGGCGTATCCTCGCTTTGTGCCTTTTTTACTTTATGCAAATAAGTAAGGGCGTGCACGGGCAGTATAATAAGCGGCGTCTTGCCCGCAATATGAGCAAAACGCACCCACTTAAGTAGCTCGTTTTGCGCCGTTTCACAGTCTATTGGCATAAGTACAAACGTGGTTTTATTCTTGTAGCAATCGTGCTCGCTTGTAGACTTATGAAAGCGCCAGATACTCTTGCCATCCTCGGCTATGACCTGCTCTGTTGTGGTACCGCGCGCCACTTGCCAGTACAGATGCGCCAGCCAAAACCGCAATAGGTATTGCGTGCGTGCACTATTAGGCAGTAAATTGAGCCAAAGACTGACTGACTGCGCAGGCTTTGGTGCAGCCCCCTTGAGAGTCAATTGGCCTTGAGTGTTCATGTCAGGGGCTTGTACTAAAGTTATGGTCTCGCTACAAGGGGTAATCAGACTATTTACATCTATATCTATACCTAAAGCGGCAAGCTCACTACAAAAATCCTCGCACTGCTGATCCATTTTGCGCTGCTGATAGCTCAAGGTGGACTGACGCGCGACCCCTGCTGGCATGACTGGGTTGTAAAGAAGGCTTGTAGAAGTATTGCCACTATCACTATGATTGCTATGCAGCGCGGTAAGCAGTTGAGTATTGACGGTATAAGCGCTCAGACCTGAGAGCGATAACGGCTCTTGATGTATAGTGTCGTCCTCTGGCAGAACGATATGAACCTGCTGCTCGCGTAAAAAGTGCTTGGCCGGATGACGCGCTTGATAATATAGGTGCTCCATATCTACTTGCATGATATCAAAAGGCGTATCCATTGCTTCTTTATGAGCTAAAATGCGCGCGGCAATGGCTTGGTAATCGGCTTTACTCGGTAGCTTAACCTTAATCGGTGGCGTGTTGGTCATACGCTCTTGCGCTTGCAGGCGATTAAACACTTGTTGCCAAACTTGCGCGGGTGCATGAGCGCGCTGCTGATTGAGCTTTTCCTTTGTCATCGCTTGCGTGAGCATGACAATGTAGGCGTCATCTTCTGTCGTATCTGATTGTGATATGGATGTTTCTGGCTCTACAAATACCTCTGGTGCGAATGGTAGCGCGGAGTGACGCGTCACCAGCCACTGCTCGATAAGCTTAGGCAAATAGCGCTGCACTTGCTCTGTAAAATCAGCGCCGTTATGCGCGCGCGCTAGTGGATCCCACTGCCACTGCACCTCACCTTTTAAAAACTGTAATAGCTCACTCACTGGATTGGCAGGCAGATGCTCGTGGGTATCGGTTAAGCGCTGACCGTTATAAAATATCCAGCAGGCACTGCGCGCGCATAACATAGCATCCAAAAACGCGCCGTTGTCGTCGTCTTCACTGAATCTATCCCCGCGGCGCGCCACCCCAGACTTCATCAGATCATAGCGATTGTCGCGGTCACGATTAGGAAACTCAGCCAAATCCATGTTGAGCATCACCACAAGGCCAAAAGGCACGTTGCGTAGCGCCCCAAAACGACCAAAGGTGATCACCCCTGTCGGCTCAGCACTCACTTGCTGACTCTCAAGCTCATCTTCAATACTATCAAGCATAAAGCTAAGCTTAAGCGTCAA
>NZ_JBQQFC010000354.1:0-2260 GCF_052258445.1 Psychrobacter sp. T6-1 | reverse complement strand
TTATAAATTGGCTCTGTCTAAAGAACAAAACCCTTTAAGATGAAAGTTACTCATCTGATACTGAGAAGATATTAGGTCGTAGTGGTTTATATCTTGATCGTTATTGTTGATAATGGTTATGTCTTTATCTTTTGGCTTATCTTTTTAGCCGCTTTGCACTTTTTGATCTTTTTTGGAATTTATTATGACTTCAACGCCCGTATCACCTGCAAGTTACCTTCGACTGAGTATTTTGAGTATATTTGGCGTTTTTGCCATGAACACGGCTATGGCAGCTCCCTCTACCCTTGGACCTATCGATGAGAGCGAGCTACCGCAAGTGGAGCTTGATGAGATCGTGGTGACGGCGACGCGTACACCGACTAGGGTTAGCAATGTCATCGCTCAGACTCGCGTTGTCGATAGCGAAGAGCTACAGCGTTATCAGGGTCAAACGGCGCTTGATGTGCTAAAGAACCAATCAGGTATTAATATCTCACAAAGCGGCGGAATGGGAACTATCAGTAACTTCTATATGCGCGGCTTTGATAGCAAACAAGTTCTCGTGCTCATCGATGGCATTCGTTATAGCTCAATCTCTGCAGGAACCCCAGCATTGAACCTGCTACCTGCCGACCAAATAGATCGTATCGAGATCTTATACGGGGCGTCAGGCTCTAGCATTTATGGCTCCGATGCTATGGGCGGGGTTATCCAGATCTTTACCAAGGGCAATAATGTAGAGCAATCCAATGTGTCTACTACCGCAGGTTACGGCAGTCACGATCATTATCAAGTTGGCATTACTGGTCAACTCAAAAATGACACCTCATCATTAAGCCTAGGCGTCAGTCGTAACGAGACAGACGGCTTCAATGCGGTTGCTAATAGCGATTCTTTTGATTATAACGCTGATGATGATGGTTTTGAATCAACCAACGCTAGCCTTGCATTACAGCACAAATTTAGCGATCAGCTCAGTGGTGGAATTAGCGGATTATATTCAGACTCTACAACTGAGTTTGACTCGGCTGGAACCTTGGTTCCCAACGCTTACTCGGATCAAAAAAACGGTAGTGCTAAAGCCTATTTGCAATACCAAACCCCATTAACGTTGACCAAATTAAGCTATGGTCAAAGTGTCGATAAATCAACATCTCATGATAATAATTCTATTGACTTTCAAGATGGCAGCCAATTCGATACTACCCAAGAACAAGTGCGTTTAGAGAGCCAAATCAATGCTCAGCCTGGTACGGTTATCGTTGGCGTAGAATGGCTATCACAAGAGCTTGATGCTTCTGCGGTAAAAGTTTTTAATGCTGACTTTACCGATTTTACCGCGACACCCTACTCACCTGATGATAGAGAAGTCAAAAGTGCCTTTGTCGGTTATCAACTAGCAGATACTTATTATGACTTACAAGCCAACTACCGCGTTGATGACAATTCGCAATATGGCAATGAAAGCACTTATAACGTAGGCGCTGCTATACGCCCATTGGACGGTATGCGCATTGGTGCAAGTTACGCTACAGGTTTTCGCGCGCCGACCTTTAATGACTTATACTACCCCGGTTTTAGCAATCCAAACTTAAAGCTTGAAACCAGCAAAAACACTGAAGTGTTCATTGAGTACGATAAAGGCAATCAAATCTCACGTTTGACGGGTTATCACACTGATGTCGAAGATTTGATTGGTGGCAATACCAATACGGGCGAGGCAAAAATCAAAGGGGTGAGCTTTACCTCCGACTGGTACGTCAATTCGTTTTTGTTTGGCTTGGGATACGATTATTTGGATGCAAAAGATGAGACATCAGGCAGTGCCAACAAAGGAAATGATCTTGTCTACCGCCCTCAAAATAGTGGTTTGATTTATATCGGTTATCAGCAGCCTACCTTTGATGTCCGCCTTGAAGCAAAACATACTGATGATAGATTTTCTGACGTGAGCAATCAAACTAAGTTAGACGACTATACTCTAGTTAACTTGAGTGGCACCGTCTATATCAATCCTAATTTACGTGCAAACTTGCGTGTTGAAAACATTACCGATGAAAACTATACGCTCTCTAATCAATTTGGTACAGAATATGCCACTGACGGTGCTAACTACTTTGGTTCGCTAACCTATAACTGGTTCTAAATAATAACTTGTTTTAGAGAAAATTTGCGCTCAGCTACTTATTTAGCATTTTTTAGCTCAAACCAACGCAACTTACAAGTCAAAGGTTTTTCTTAAGTTATATAGGACAATAGGTGACAACAGCGCGCTCAT
>NZ_JBQQFC010000353.1:0-2272 GCF_052258445.1 Psychrobacter sp. T6-1 | reverse complement strand
TTGGCGCTCGCGGTTACTGCCAAGACTCCTGTTATTAACAATCCTACAGCTAAAAAAATCGATTTTTGCATGGTATCCTACGTTTATGCTATCTTAATAGTTATATTCATAAAAACACATAAAAAAGCTATCACTACCCATAAGTAACATTCTATAAGTAGCATCATTTAGGTTAAGTGCACAATTGCTGTTTTGCTATATTCACATAACGATAAGGATATTATTATGATCTCATCTGGTTTTAATGTATCTCGCCCTTATCTCAAATCTCTATTGGCTGGAGCACTCTTTGCGTCCCTTATCGTGACTGGCGGCTGTCAACTCTCAGCTGAGTCAAATATGGCGACGTCGTCAAATAATGCGTCCACAGACTCTGATATGAGCCAGCAAACCCTTATACAGCAAGCAATGCGCATTCAGCGGGCACTGGCTAATAACGACTATGCTAGAGTTGCTGATGATATCCATCCCACGCGTGGCGTGCGTTTTTCTATGTATGCCTACATTCAACCTGAGTCTGACAAAGTATTTAGCCGCGAGCAATACACGCAGTATCTTGATGAATCAAATGTGCGCTTCACTTGGGGTCAAAAAGACGGCACTGGCGATATATATGTCACGCCACTGCCAGATTACCTCAAAGACTGGGTAAAAGCGGACTATTTCAACGATCAATCAACGACTACCAATGCAACCGCTGCCGTAGGCAATAGCATTAACAACTTAGATCGTATATATCCAAACTCAGAGTACGTTGAGTTTTATAACCCTGGGGTCAATCCTGAATACGGCGGTCTGGACTGGCGCGCGCTACGGCTGGTGTTCGATGAGTATCAAGGCCGCCGCTACTTGGTCGCTGTCATAAGTGATCAATGGACGACGTAAGGTTTGATTTATATGCTAATTTTAATAAAAAGGGCATGGCGTCGATAGTGATACCCTGCCCTTTTTTATCGCTATAGAGTTATCCTGTGCTACAGATCTACCTTAAAAGGTCAGATTGGCATCTGTTTAAAGAATTTGACCATAATGTCATAAATATCAGGATAGGCATCAACCAGCTTTTGCGGGGTCTCAAAAAACACTTCGCTTAGCACCGCAAAGAATTCGGCAGGATTGGTCGCGCCATACCGATCGAGACCTGATTTGCGATGTTTTTGGAAGTCCTCAAAATCGCGGCTCATAATGGAAGTCCAGCGCTCAGGATCCATATCCGGCTGCATGGGCGGGAAGCCATTAGTGCGCCCATTTAACATATCGAGCTTATGTACAAACTCATGAATGACGACATTATGTCCATCGCGCTCGCCTGAATGCTTGGCATCTTTCCAAGACAGTATGACAGGCCCGCGTAGCCACGCCTCCCCGCTACGATGCTGCTGGCCCTCGTGCACGATGCCGGCCTCATCGACCGTTTTGGTGATACTTTTATACGAGCCTGCGTAAATGATGACCGATGACCAGCCTGCGTACCAGTCAAGACCCAGATTGAGAATCGGAAGGCAGGCTTGTAGCGCAATCGATTGCCTAACCTTATCGGTAATCTCAAAGCCCTGCGCGCCAGTGATAGACTTGTCTGCCAAAAATAACGTCGCCAGTTCAAATAGTCTTGCCAGCTCATCGTCGTCTAAACGATCAAGAATAACAACGAGCTGCGCCGCTTGCGCCCAGTCATCTTGGCTATATTTACTATTGTCTAATATACGCTGCTCACGCCACTCTTTTATCATCTCAAACATTTATATTATCCTTGCCTTATCGCTAATAGAGAAATTTTGCTTTTAAACTTAAATATTATTAGTACTAGTTTAATGGTAATGAAGTTAGAGTTTCAGAGTAATAGCAAGCAACTTAGCGCTATACTTATTGATCGCGCCCAAATAATACTGTCATCTGTGCCTGTGAGAGCCAAACAGTATCCGCGTCAAAGCGTACGTCAACTCTTGCTTGACCATCGATACTTTGATAACTCTCTATTTTATTGTGCAAACCTAAGTCATTACTATTTATCGTCATTACTATTTATCACTGTCATTGTTTGACGGTTATACTTTAAGATTGACTTAATAGTAGCACTTCAACTTGAGGTGTTCGTTTAAATATTGATATGCATAGCGCAGTATAGTGAACACTTAACAATAATAATCAAGGAGAAAATCATGCCAATAGTCAACGTACAAGAATTCCAAACCAATAAAGCCGATATTACTCAGTCGCGTATCATTGAAACGAGATGCCAGCCGATCACTGATGGCGAAGTACTGCTCAAGAT
>NZ_JBQQFC010000352.1:0-2278 GCF_052258445.1 Psychrobacter sp. T6-1 | reverse complement strand
GTTACAGAACTCTTTGACCTGAAAATACGGCACGCCCATCTTGATACCCAGACGCTTGGCCTCAGGTGAGCGCGCGACTACGCAGCCATCGTTATTCGATAAGACGACGACGGGTTTATCCTTTAAATCAGGGCGAAACAGCTTCTCACAGTTGGCATAAAAGCTGTTGCAATCGACGAGCGCATACATAGCGGACTCTTTGGGTGATAAAAATTTTTGTAAAAAAGATAGAAGAAATGGCTTTGATTGTAAGAAGATAGCAGGGAATTTTTCAAGTCAAAAAATCAATGACACGTCAGTGGTTGTCGTTATATTTTGAATAAAGTCATTTAAAAACGTGATATAAATAATAGTGTTAGGCGTAAAAATTGACGTATACTAAATGCGCACCCTCTTTTAAAGATGATTATGGATAAGTGCTAACCACCACAATAAGGATATGTAAATGTTAGGAAAAATGATGTACCAGCCGCTGCTGATTAGTAGCCTAATTGAGCATGCCGCGCAATATCATGGCGACACGGCGGTCTATTCAAAAGAAGTCGATGGCACCATGACCCAGAGTGATTGGCTGAGCGTCTCAGACAACTCAAAACGTCTGGCGAATGCCTTGGAGGCTTTGGGACTTAAGTCCTCAGACCGCATCGCGACTCTCGCTTGGAACAATCGCCGTCACTTGGAGGCATGGTATGCCATCTCAGGTAGCGGTATGATTTGCCACACTATCAATCCGCGTCTATTCCCCGAGCAGCTCGCCTACATTATTAATGACGCCGAAGATCAGGTACTGTTTTTTGATATTACCTTTTTGCCCCTTATCGCGGCTATCAAAGAGCATATCAAAGGTATTAAGCACTTTATCTTGTTGGGCGATCGCGATGAGAAAGTTTTAGAGCAATTACCTGACGCGCTATTTTTTGATGAGTTATTGGCCGAGAACAATACTAATTTTGACTGGCCGCAGTTCGATGAAAAACAAGCCAGTTCCCTATGCTATACCTCAGGGACGACAGGTAATCCAAAAGGTATCTTGTACTCGCATCGCTCATCCGTGCTACACGCCATCGCCCTATGTATGCCTGATGTGTCTGCGCTATCAGCGCAAGATGTCCTGCTGCCTGTGGTACCGATGTTCCATGTCAATGCTTGGGGTACGCCTTATGCCGCAGCACTCACAGGTTGCTCACTTATTTTGCCAGGACCGAACCTAGACGGCGATAGTCTGGTCTCTGTGATTGATGACTATAAAGTAACGGTGGCGCTGGGTGTACCGACTATTTGGCAAAGCCTGCTGACCGCTGCTAAGAATAAAGGCAGCAAACTCGATAGTATGACGCGCACTATCGTTGGCGGCGCGGCTTGTCCACCGTCGATTATCAAAACGTTCAGAGAAGACTTCAATTGTGACGCCATCCATGGTTGGGGCATGACAGAAACCAGCCCACTTGGGACGATGAATCAGATTAAAGCCAAGCATAAATCGCTGAGCCGAGATGAGATCAACGAGCTACGCAAATCGCAAGGTCGTCCGCCTTATGGTGTGCAGATACGTCTGATGGGTACTGAGCAAAAGGATCAGCCCGTAGCCGAGGACGGCGAGGCACAAGGACGCTTGCAAATTCGCGGGCACTGGGTCATCGATGACTATTTCACCCACAAGCCAGATGCGATTACCGAAGACGGCTGGTTTGACACCGGTGATATCGCCACTATTGATGAAGATGGCTATATGAACATCCGCGATCGCTCAAAAGATTTAATCAAGTCAGGCGGTGAATGGATATCCTCAGTCGAGCTAGAAAATATTGCCGCCGGTCACCCAGAGGTAAAAATGGCAGCCGCTATTGCCGCCAATCATAAAGAGTGGGGCGAGCGTCCTGTATTGATTGTGGTTAAAGAAGACGACTCAAGCGTCGATGAGGCGCAGATTTTAGACTTTTATAAAGATAAAGTTGCCAGCTGGCAAATCCCTGATAAGGTTGTCTTTGTCGATAATATCGTGTTAAATGGCGCAGGTAAAATGATGAAAAAGAATCTGCGTGATGAGCATGGTGATGTCTTGCTTGAGCAATAAGCGTTATCGAATTGCTTTGACATTGCCTTAATAATTATCTTACTTTTACCTCATAAAAGCCTGCAACGTTGCAGGCTTTTTATTCTTTGAATAAGCAAAATTCATAGCTCAAGCCACTGCAACCACAACCGAGTATCCAACTCAAACTGATGATAGTTGGGCTCCATATGACAGCATAATTGATAAAAGGCCTTGCTGTGCTCT
>NZ_JBQQFC010000351.1:0-2285 GCF_052258445.1 Psychrobacter sp. T6-1 | reverse complement strand
GTTAAGTATAAGCCTAAGCGCTTAGAGTACGATTTGACGATGGTTATCAAAGACTAATCGTTGTTAACATCAATGTATTGTACCCCTTAACCGTCTATCAATTTTGATAGACTATTAGCTCTAGCAATAAGCACTGTCTGTAATTTATCAAGCGCCGTTTATAGACAGCGCTAATACAGTTATTTGTCATTCCAAGGATCGACTTCCCCAACAGTCACAATCAAAAAGTTCTCAGGCTCCAGCGTATCACGCAGGGTCTGGTTAACCGCAGGCAAACTCACTTGCTCGATACGGCTGACGTAATCACTCAAATAACTGTTTGGCAACTGATAAAAATTCATCATGCCAAGCAAGCCGTTAATCCCAGCATTACTCGCAAAACTCATCGGAAAGCTGTTTTTCATATTATCTGTGGTCAAGCGCATCTCAGATGCTGTGATACCTTGCGCTAGCGTTTTATCAATGACGCTTAGGCTGGCATCAATCGCCGCGCGCGCTTTGTCGTTGCGGGTTGAGAAACCGATCTGATAAGGGCCGCGAGTCAACATCGGATTCATCGATCCTGAGATGCCATAAGTATAGCCCAAGTTTTGGCGAATCTCGGTCATCAAGCGCGCATTAAAGTCGCCGCCTGCTAAGACCTCATTACCAATAGCGAAGTTGGTTTGCTGCTGCTGAGCCACAGGATTGGTTGCACGCTTATTACCTAATTGGCCCATCAACACAGTCGTTTGGCTACTAGGAAAGGGTATGTGAATGTGCTGCTCTTTGGTCAGTGGTTTTGGTTCAGGTAGCACCGCCGCCGCTTGTCCTTTGGGCAGATTAGCGGTGATATCCTCAGCGAGCGCCTTTGCCTCGGATGAAGTTAGATTGCCTGTCATCGCAAGTGAGGCATTAGCCGCGACCAAGTAGCGATCTGTAAAATCTAATAAATCTGCTCTGTTGATACTAGGTACACTCTGTAATGTACCAGAGGAGGGGTGCGCATAAGGGTGCGTCCCATATAGTGCTTCGTTAAATTCTAAACTGGCAAGGCTGCTTGGATCTTGTTTTTGCTGCTGCAAACCGACCAAAAGCCGCGCTTTGTTACGCGCCAATATTTGCTCATCAAAGGTAGCCTCAGTTAGCATCTGCGTCATCAAGTCAATCGCTGGCAGCAGGTGCTCATCATCAGATAAGCTGCGCAATGAGACGATAAACATATCTTTGTAAGCGCTACTACCTAGATTGATACCCAAAGTCTCTGAGGCGCGGGTGAATGCCTCTTCATCTAATCGAGTAGTGCCTTGAGTCAGCATCGTCGCTGCCATATTAGCAATACCATAGCCCTCTGTACGTATCGAGCCATCGCGCGCGCTACCAGCGTTAAAACGCAAGTCAATATCGACAATAGGTAGGGCAGTAGTACGTACGAACGACACGCGCACCCCTGAGGTAGTGGTGAATTGTTCGATATCAGGTACGGTAATTTGTAGCGGTTTGACGTTATCGAGACTGGTCAATGTCGATAGCGCCGCAATCGGCGCATTAGGATCAACGATCGTAGTCGCGCGGTAGTCCTCTGCATGACTAGACACGCTCATAGCTAGTAGTAGGCTCATGCTTAGATAACGGACGGACTTTGATAAGAGGTTTTGAGTCATGTTTTTCTTCTTAGTCTGATTGTTTTTGATACTCGTACGTAGTCAGCGATAGAGTGTTCGTTGCTCTATATCGATAAATCAAACTTAATTTATCGCTGTTAGTTTGTTAGTTTTGTCATCGGCCGCGTCACTCTCAGGCGGTACCACGTACATTACCGTGAGATTGTCCTTAACCAAGTATTTTTTGCTAGCGGCTTGAATATCGGCGACACTTATCTCATCGAGTTTACTTGGCAAGCTTGCAAGTAGCCTATCGTCTAATCCAATAGACTGCATGGAGCCTATCATTCGCGCCTGACCTTGCATACTATCTTGCGCGTAAACTAAGGAGGTCACCGTATTGGTCTTTGCACGGCTAATGTCATTAGCGGCAATCGGATCAGTAGATAATTTGTCAATCTCAGCGATAATAGCTTGCTGCGCTTGCTCTAAGCTTACTCCTTCACGCGGCGTCGCTTGTATCAAAAACAGGCCATCGCCGCGATCGAGCAAGTTGTAAGAAGTGCCGACCGTGGTGAGCAGTCCTTGCTCGCGTATCAAGCGGCTCTCAAGCCTTGAGGATAGGCCACCGTCTAATACATACTGCGCCAGCGATAAGCTATAAGCCTGTTTTTCATCAGGCTGTGCGGTCAGTAAACTTGG
>NZ_JBQQFC010000350.1:0-2288 GCF_052258445.1 Psychrobacter sp. T6-1 | reverse complement strand
AGCACCGGCTAACTCTGTGCCAGCAGCCGCGGTAATACAGAGGGTGCAAGCGTTAATCGGAATTACTGGGCGTAAAGGGAGCGTAGGTGGCTCTATAAGTCAGATGTGAAATCCCCGGGCTCAACCTGGGAACTGCATCTGAAACTGTAGAGCTAGAGTAGGTGAGAGGAAGGTAGAATTTCAGGTGTAGCGGTGAAATGCGTAGAGATCTGGAGGAATACCGATGGCGAAGGCAGCCTTCTGGCATCATACTGACACTGAGGCTCGAAAGCGTGGGTAGCAAACAGGATTAGATACCCTGGTAGTCCACGCCGTAAACGATGTCTACTAGTCGTTGGGTCCCTTGAGGACTTAGTGACGCAGCTAACGCAATAAGTAGACCGCCTGGGGAGTACGGCCGCAAGGTTAAAACTCAAATGAATTGACGGGGGCCCGCACAAGCGGTGGAGCATGTGGTTTAATTCGATGCAACGCGAAGAACCTTACCTGGTCTTGACATATCTAGAATCTTGCAGAGATGCGAGAGTGCCTTCGGGAATTAGAATACAGGTGCTGCATGGCTGTCGTCAGCTCGTGTCGTGAGATGTTGGGTTAAGTCCCGCAACGAGCGCAACCCTTGTCCTTAGTTACCAGCGGGTTAAGCCGGGAACTCTAAGGATACTGCCAGTGACAAACTGGAGGAAGGCGGGGACGACGTCAAGTCATCATGGCCCTTACGACCAGGGCTACACACGTGCTACAATGGTAGGTACAGAGGGCAGCTACACAGCGATGTGATGCGAATCTCAAAAAGCCTATCGTAGTCCAGATTGGAGTCTGCAACTCGACTCCATGAAGTAGGAATCGCTAGTAATCGCGGATCAGAATGCCGCGGTGAATACGTTCCCGGGCCTTGTACACACCGCCCGTCACACCATGGGAGTTGATTGCACCAGAAGTGGATAGCCTAACCTTCGGGGAGGCGTTCACCACGGTGTGGTTGATGACTGGGGTGAAGTCGTAACAAGGTAGCCGTAGGGGAACCTGCGGCTGGATCACCTCCTTATAGACAGCATTCGTCTTAGCAAGAATTCACAACAAGTTGTTCTTTAGTTTAGTTTGTTTATAAGCCTAACAGGCGATAGATAACAGAGTATTTGTTATCTAAAGCTTAACTTGGAAGCAGAGTTATTTGAAATTTCTATTTAAAGAAATTTCCTTGCGCTCGGGTCAAAGCAATGCTTTGACAGCATCCTCGCTCAGGCCTGTAGCTCAGCTGGTTAGAGCACCGTGTTGATAACGCGGGGGTCGGCAGTTCAAGTCTGCCCAGGCCTACCATTATTTAGGTACAGTGCTTAAAACAGTTAGAAACGCTCAAGCGTTAGCAAGACTTATAGAAAATTGCCTTTAAGCAATTTTCTCTTGCGAGCCTAGCGAAGCAGTGCTTCGCCCGAGCGGCTCTCAGGGGCCATAGCTCAGTTGGTAGAGCGCCTGCCTTGCACGCAGGAGGTCAACGGTTCGACTCCGTTTGGCTCCACCATTATATAAACAGCGCGATTAGATAGAATATAAAAAAAGCATAAACAGAAACAAGTGATTACCTTATCAAGTGATAAGACACCGATTACTTCTTTCTGTTTTATACAGAACCTAATACCTGACGAAGGATTAGGAACTATTTAAAAACATAGATATGAGTCTGGGTTAGGAAGAGCGTGTTCACGCGCACTTCTTAACCTTAATAACTTACCTCTTAACGACATCAGTTGTTATCCCAGGGGTGGGTTATTAAAAAAGTAAAGAGAACTGAATCAAGCGTATAAACATAGGTGATATCGTTATAATTGCGAAACCAACCTGTTAAGCACTAGATCTGTTCAGTAGTAAAATACCTCGAATTACTTCGAGGGTACTTTTACTACTAATAGAGCGAAACTTAGCAAGTAAATATAGACCCTTTGGGGTTGTATGGTCAAGTAATTAAGCGCACATGGTGGATGCCTTGGCAGTCAGAGGCGATGAAAGACGTGACAGCCTGCGATAAGCTTCGGGGAGGCGGCAATATCCTGTGATCCGGAGATTTCTGAATGGGGAAACCCACTTACCATAAGGTAGGTATCCTAATTTATTAGGAAGCGAACGAGGGGAAGTGAAACATCTCAGTACCCTTAGGAATAGACATCAAATGAGATTCCCCAAGTAGCGGCGAGCGAACGGGGAGAAGCCGATTGATATTAGAATAGAAGAACAGCGTGGGAAAGCTGACCGTAGTAGGTGATAGTCCTGTATTTTAAATTCTAGTATTGACA
>NZ_JBQQFC010000349.1:0-2310 GCF_052258445.1 Psychrobacter sp. T6-1 | reverse complement strand
CTTTGATCAGTTCGCGCCGTATTTGTGATAACAAAGTATCGATACGCTGCAAACTAGCTAAAGACTCATCTAAACTGTACTCTCTTAATAGGGCCTCATAAGCTAAGCCGCCTGCAATAGGACGCTTAGCTAAAAAGTCTTGCCAATATCCTGTGGCAATATAATCTAAAGGCGTCAAAGGTGAGTCAGACATCAGGCAGGTACTTCCTTAAAAGTATTTATAAATGGATAAAAAACAATCTACCTTAGCGTAAAATTCAACGCACTACAATAAAGGGCTAAACAGCCGCACAACATTATCAAATAGACGCGCATAGCTTGAGCGCTGTTGCCACTCAGTCAATGACAACAAGCGACAATTTTGTAGATAAGTCGCTTGCGCATCCGCAATTTGTGCCACCATCTGCGGCGTATAAATCGCCAAGCTGACCTCCATATTTAAGTAAAAACTGCGCATATCGATATTTACCGTACCAAATAGACAATAGTCATCATCGATAACGACAGTTTTGGCATGCAACAAGCCGCCTTTGAACAGTGCGATATTGACGCCAGCCTCAAGCAGCTCTTGATAATAGGCTTGCGAAGCATGTTGCACCAAGAACGAATCCACCTTTTTGGGAATAATAAGGGTCACTTCTACCCCGCGTTTAGCAGCTGTCGCAAGCGCGCCTGATAATGCTTCGTCAGGAACAAAATACGGCGTCGTTATCTGAATACGCTTATTAGCGCGGTGAATGACAGTGACGAGCGTGTTGTAAATGACATGCGCAGTCACCTGCGGAGCAGAAGGTATTAGCTGCGCTGTGACCTCGTCTACAACAGGCATTTGCGGGATGACAATAGACGTCGACCCTGTATCAGGCGGCTCTATAAGATCGAGATTTGCACCTAGGACTTTTATACGGCTATTAATATCATTGATAGTCGGCGACATGACGTATAACTTACGCGTGTAGTTATTTACCCGCTGATCGAGCACATCTAGATTGTAGTTGTTTTCAGCGCCGATATCTGTGACGACCACTTTTGCTATAGCGGTTGCAATGTTGACTGGCCGCTCGCTGACAATGCGCATCATCATATCGATCCACTGCCCGACTCCTTTGTCTTGCTTAAAAAATGCGGGATCAACTAGATTAAAACTACCTATATAGCCAATGTACTCATCAATGGCGACCATCTTGCGATGATTACGTAAATCAGAGCGTACAAATAAAGTTTTGAATAGCCCTACCGGTAGCGATTGATGAACAAATACACCCGCTTGCTCAAGCAGTTTGTGCTCGGTACTGTTAAAGAATCTAAAACTGCCGACGCTATCGGCTAATATATGGCACTCAACTCCGCGCTTAGCTGCTGAGACTAGCGCCTGTATAATATCTAATACTTGACCCTTGGGATAAATGATATAAAACTCTAGCAATATCGTACGCTGAGCGTTCTCAATATCGGTAATCAAACGCCCAAAAATGTGATGGGGTGTGGTGAGCAGTTGCATTTGGTGATGCGCAAACACACCAAATCCCGTCCAGCGCGTGCCAATTTGACTGACGCCGCGGTAGTGATCAGGCAACAGGTCTTGACCTTGATCAAAGATCAAACGCTCACGCTTAGCCATGTCATTCATCAGCCCGCGTGCCTGCTCCAAACGCTGACGATAGCGACGCCCAATCATGGGCTCACCGAGCAAAACATAAGCGATAAATCCAACTACAGGCAAAGTATAAAGCACAGCGATCCACGCAATCGACACGCCAATATTGCGCTGTACCGATACAATGCGCAAAGTCATCACTATCATAAGGATAACGTGTAGTAATAGTCCAAATCCTGCAAAATCACCCCAAGACCAAGTGGCAAAATGCTGCTCTACATCCCAAGCGTCTATACTTACCTCCATTGATCAAATGAGAGCCTACATTAATACATAACCGCAGCTACTCAAAACATTCAGCCTGCGACATTATAGTCGTATTTGCGTGCATCATAAAAGGACTACTCCTTGTGTCCTTTTTACGTCTATAACAAACATTTTATAAATTGCGCAAAATAATATTTGACAGGCTTTGTTAAGTCTATATAATACACACCCACAGCAAGGGGCTTTGATAGTCTTTATGTTGTGGGAAGTTTTCCAAAGGGTGACAACTTTGGATGGTAAGACTTTCGGAAATTCTACAACCTAGTATAGGTATAGGATTTCTAGAAAATTCCCTTTAAGGAATTTTCTCTTGCGAAGCTAAAAAAGCAGTGCTTTTTTTATACGCTTCTCAGGGTGATTAGCTCAGTTGGTAGAGCGTCTGCCTT
>NZ_JBQQFC010000348.1:0-2314 GCF_052258445.1 Psychrobacter sp. T6-1 | reverse complement strand
GATCAAAGCTATTTTTTGCATGCAGTCGGCGGTGACAAACTTGCCAAAACCTTGTTCCCTATTGGTGAGCTTGAAAAACCTGTCGTACGCCAAATCGCTGAAGCGCATGACTTAGCGACTGCTAAGAAAAAAGACTCTACGGGGATTTGCTTTATCGGCGAGCGCCGATTTAAAGATTTCTTGCAACAGTATTTGCCTGCGCAAAAAGGCGATATCATTACAGACGATGGTCACATTATTGGTAGCCACGATGGGCTTATGTATTATACCTTAGGTCAGCGCGGCGGTATTGGCATTGGCGGTGTCAAAGATCGTCCAGAGGAACCATGGTTTGTACTAGCAAAAGACTTAGATAACAATCGCTTAATTGTCGGTCAAGGTCACGAACATCTCATGCTCATGAGCAATGAGCTACGCGCGTACAAGCTTGATTGGGTAGAGGGTGTCGCGCCAGCTGATATTTTTAGTGAGCAAGGTTTGCGCTGTATGGCAAAGTCGCGCTATCGTCAGCCAGACCAAGCCTGTACGGTTTTCGCTGTCGATGATAAAGGTTTAGAGGTCAAAGTCATATTTGATGCGCCGCAGCGTGCGTTAACCCCTGGTCAGTCTGCGGTTTTCTATATCGATGAGGTCTGCTTGGGCGGCGGCGTGATTGAATCAATAGACGCACCGCAGTCCCTCTGATTTTAGAGTCGATGGGTTCAAATAAACTACAGTCAGTCCAATATTAAAAACATACAGCGGAACTGAGATAAATCTTTTTCAGCTTCTGTCGGCGAACGCAGTTAGGCTCTTAGTTTATTGTCAGGTTTGACCTTGCTACTTAGAACATTCTTAGAACATTCAAGTGTTATTGGCTTACTGTCGCACTCGCTGTACTACTTGCAATATCCCTAGTTTCGCCTTGTCCATCATCATCAACGGTGTAGATTTGATAAGTTAGGCGAGCAATGGGTTCAAGCTCTGATGTGAACTGATAGAACTTGACATCGTAGCTACCAGGTAACCATCCTTCATAGGGTTTAAAACTCACCCAATTTTGATTGCTGCCCGCGATGATGTTTTTCTTCTCAAACAGCAAGACCTGTCCTGTCTCATTGTTCACCCACTTCACAAAAGCAAAAGGGCTGGCAGGTACTTTGCCCGCAGTATCCAAATGAGCGAATAGTTTGGCGTTTTTATTTATCGTCGAGGTATTTGTTGAGGTTGACGGCATATTGCTATCAAAGGATAGCTTAACTTCTCCAACTAAAGGACGTGTATCATCTTTGCTATATAACTCCTCTACCGCTCGTTCTGCAAAGCGTCTTTTGTCCGTAATAACCTCGCTATCGCCCTTTGCCATAAACTTATCGACATACTGCCCTAACACGTAATCGGGCATATTATCGACTAAGTCTAACGCTTGCTCTTTTGAGTAGTCGTTGATAGAAGCTGAGTTTGAGCCTGTCAAATTTGAGAGGACTTGCTGCGACGTAGCGTCACGCCTGTTCAATGAATCCTGTGACACTAGACCAGTTCCCGAGTTAGAAGCGTCTTGATTATCGTTTATATTAGAAGATGAAGGCGACTGCTGTTTGGCTTGCAGGACATAATCCATTTGTTGTTTGGTCATAAACAGGTAAGTGCTTAAAACCCCAAAAACAAAGGCCACAACAACGGATAATAAAAGTAAAGGTTTGTCTTTCATAGACATATTCTAAAAACAGTGTGTTTGGCTAATATTTTTTAGCTTAATGTAGACAAACTTCATCCTCAAATCATTGGTTTTTTTAACCGTATTGCGTATAAAAGCCACCTTTATCTAATATAAAGACGGCTTTATCTATCTATAGTAAAATGACTTAATTAGAGAGTCTAGAAGATGGGAACGGATTGTTTACTGGTTTACAAACATACTTATATTTACCATTAGGATTGTTTTTTATATCACGATCAATCTCATTAATATCGCCATCATCAGTAGTTCCGATAATAAAATTATTAAAAGCTCGAGGTGAAGTGCCTACAACCTGACAGCTCAAAGAGAATCTCTTGCCATTGTTGATGTTGGATTTTTTGACTAAGCATCCTCGGCTAATTTCATCAACGGTAATAGTATTACCATTAATTTGACAATTCGATAATCCTTGAAATTGAATAGGTTCCTCAGAGCTACCATAACTCCCACTACTATCAGAATCACCACCACAAGCAGCTAATGTCAAAACGCTTCCCATCAATAAAACATTTACTAGTTTGTTCATTCTAACCTCTGATAAGGTACTGAAGCGATTGAATTGAAAGCCTATTTTAAGGATAAGCTAATTTTTTC
>NZ_JBQQFC010000347.1:0-2318 GCF_052258445.1 Psychrobacter sp. T6-1 | reverse complement strand
ACGCGCCATATAAAAGATAATATTGGTGCAGTTACTCACCAAAGTGTTGTACCAAGCAGGCTTGGCATTAAGCTCATCTGCAGCAGTCAAATAAGACTCAAAAAGAGCTTGGACTTCATGTCGTTGCAAATGGCTAATAGGAAACAGATACACCTGCTCGCCGCGCGCGTTGCTACGAGTATAGATGATATCACGCTCCTCAGAGGCAATAAGGCTTAGCTCATAACGACGAAAAAATCCAGCCAGCGCTGAGAACGACTCACCCTCTTCTTTACGAATCTCAAATGAAAACGATAGCGGCTTGTCATCCTCAAAGCGAAAACTGACCAAGGTATGGGCGATCAGTGGCCCCATCCAATAAGAGTTGGATACATCGATACCAGATAGTTTAGACATATCGACCACTCGCGTCTCCCAGCGCTCGGTGGCATCGACATCGGTGTGCCAATCAAAGTTACGTACGTTGTAAAAGGTAATAAGGTTAGGGTTATTGATATCACGCTCATAGGTGACCCTTTGGCTCACCTCAGGCATCCAGTCGCGCTCTTGTTTGGGTTCAATAGAAAAAAACCAACTCAGACCGATTATCCATACTACGCCATAGCTAACAGCGAGTAGTCTTCTGGTCTTTTTGGGATCTATAGAGTGCTCGCCAGCTTGATTCGTCACCTTGTTAATGAGCTTTGATAAGTACTTTATCGACAGCAAAGGTATGAGTAAGCCCAAGGTGATAGCAGTTACCATCCAAGTGATTGGATGGTACGCGCCGAACTGATACCAAATTGCGAGCAGTAACCAAACGGCAGATAGGATAAGCGTCAGTGCAATCAAAACCCGTACCAGATAGTGCCACCATCTCAGGTTTGAGCGTCGATTATCCGGCCCCTTATTAGGCGTAGAGCTGTCAGTGGTACGATATGATAATAGACGAGTAAAAAACGAGCGTAGTGACATAAGCGTTGAGTAACTCGGTAAAGGGGTGATGACAATGTGTCTGACACGTTATGAAGTTTATAACACACTGACAATACAATTTGGATAAATTTGTCGTTGAATGTCGGTGAGCCTTACGATAAAGTGAAGCTAATTTCAAAACGTCATTTGTTTACAGTTATACACATAGAATCCTTTACTTCGTTGTAATTACATCCTTTAGGTCCCATTACTAAAGGCTACTAAGTTAGATACGACTTATTTTAAGATCATCAACCAAGAGGTTAAATCACATCACCATGTCTGACGACACACCTAGCCCGAGTAGTTGGTCGATGCGCGGCCTAAAACGCTGGCTATCGACCGCCCCTGAAACCCGTGATGAATTGATCGGTTTGGTTCAACAATCGCGTCAATTCTTAGAGCCTGATACAGTAGATATGTTAGAGGGCGTTTTGGATCTACCTGCCACTCAAGTGCGCGAGATTATGACGCCGCGTCCGCAAGTTGTCGGTCTCCATGAGAGTACGAGTCTGGCTGAGGTGATGGATATCATCCTCGACACTACCCACTCGCGCTATCCGGTGTTCGATAGTCAAGATGATGATGCGGTCATTGGTATATTACTTGCCAAAGATCTGATTCCCATTTTAGTGCATATGCTACGCGACCAAGATGACAAAATCGATAGTAAACGTTTAAAGGACTTAGTGCGCCAGCCACTATACATCAGCGAAAACGCCCGCTCTGATACCTTGCTGCGCTCCTTACAAAGTACGCAGGTGCATATGGCGATTGTAGTTGATGAGTTTGGCAACTTTGGCGGCGTGGTTACGATGGAGGACTTGTTAGAGGAAATCGTCGGCGACATCGTTGATGAGCACGATGACTTTGATGAAGACAGTGACATCAATAATATCGTCCCTGATCCTGATAAGCCTAATACTTGGCGAGTACAAGCCTCGACTGTGATAGAGGATTGTAACGATGAGCTGGGTACTCAATTTGATGATACTGATGTCGATACGATGGGTGGCCTTGTGATGCAGACTTTGGGCTATGTTGGCGACCTAGAAGGCGAGAGCGTCAAAATAGACGACTGGCAAATCACCATCACCGATGTTGAAGGGCGCTTTATTCAAAATTTAGAGCTGACCAAAGTCGGCGGCGAGCAAAAGATATTGATTGGTAGTCATTGAGCACAATGTTAATAATTAAAAAAACACGATTGCGATCGTGTTTTTTTTGCATTTTAAAAAGTTATGTTACCGCTTATTTGTTGTACGACTGCGCTTATGTCTCTATTGCTTCAATTGAGACATTATCTGCTATGATAGGCGGATTTTATTATCGCCACTTTTTGGGTTTTGGATACTTGTATGCGC
>NZ_JBQQFC010000346.1:0-2326 GCF_052258445.1 Psychrobacter sp. T6-1 | reverse complement strand
GTAGTAACGGTTAAATATAGTTAGGCGGTTTGGACACAGTTTACGAGCCGTCTAATTATTTAACTATTTATTTCAGTACTGACAGAAATAAAGTAAATGCAGTGATTCAATATTTATACAGATACTAATCAAGGAGAACCTCATGCGGCATCCTTCGCTCAGTCAGATAAAGTGGCAAGACTTACGTCAACTGCGTCCTGTTGAAGCTATCTACAATGTATTGCTATCACTTCCTTTTCTTTTGTTGTCATGGTGAAGCGCGTGGCAAGGGTTTTGGTTATTGGCATTAGTGGCAACGTTTTTCTTTTTTACCGCCGCACTACGTCAGGCGCATGATTGCTATCATCGCACTTTAGGCGTTAGCGAGATGGCGACCGAGCTCATGCTATTTGCGCTCAGTATTACTATGCTCTGTAGTACGCATGCGATTCGCCATACTCACCTCAATCATCATCGTGACCCATTAGGAGAGAGCGATGTCGAGGGCAATTGGGCACGTCTGCCTTGGTATCAAGCGATACTCGGCGGTGGACTATTTTCAATAGCGATTCAGTGGTTCGGTCTAACTCATGGTAGCCGCCGTAATCGCTTGCTTGTCGCCATTGACATGCTGCTGATATCAGCGGTTATTGTTACAGCGCTTATTACTATGCATCCCGTCTTGGTCTATCACGTGCTCGTTATGATACTTGCCAATACTATGGTCGGCTTCTTTGCGGTATGGAGCGTCCATCATGGCTGTGATGAGCGAGTTTATGCCCGTAGCGAGCGCCATCCGCTGATCAATCTGCTGACTTTTAATCTGCTCTATCACATCGAGCATCATCTATTTCCAGCGGTACCGACCAACCATTTGCCAGAGCTCGCTAAGCGTTTGGATGCGCAGGCACCTGAGTGGACGCAGCAACCTGTGATACCTATGTTAGCACCTAGCTATTCGCAAAAGACGAGAAGCCATAAAGACATGCAGAGCGATACCATACTATAAGAAATACTGTAAAAGTCATGTTCAACATAATAAATGAAGGAGCCCGCAGATGATTATTTTAAATAAAGACAATCGCTCAAACTCAAAGGTTACCGCCATCACTATGTACTACGACGACAGTTGCGTGCTCTGTAGTACAGAAGCGCACAGTATGCAAATCCGTAATCCAGAAGGAATTGAAGTAACGTCAGTAGATACAGGCATAGACGAGTTACAAGCGGCTGGATTTAGTCGCGCTGATGCCATGACTTATCTGTGTGTCCAGACCGATCAAGGTCACTGGTATACGCATATGGATGCTATCAGACTGCTCTATAAGATGGGCGGCGTGAAGTGGGCATCGGTATTATATCTACCTATTATCAAACAGCTGGGCGACTTTATCTATCCTACGGTTGCGCGTAATCGCTACCGTATTCCAAACTGGGTAACCAAATTGATTTATGGTAAAGCAGTGACGCAAGCCTGCGCTAATGGCATTTGTAAAATCGCCCCTGATAAGCGTTAAAGGATTTTTTATGAAGTGTTCGTGAAAACTGACTAGCACTATTTCGCTTTAGGGTTTAGTACCGTAAGATGGATTTATATTCACTTTGTTAGATATGGCTATGTGGTTCTTCATCGCTTTCACCCAGCTCCTTGCTATTATGACCAGCATGATTCTCTTATGGTTCATTAGGCCTAAAAGGGTGATTAGTAAAGTGGCGCTGGTTCTAGCGATTTTTATATTTAACAATGCCATACTGGTTTACGGCTTTACTGAATTTTGGTATGAGCGCTTTCACGTTTATCTAGTGGTCGCTATCGTGCAAGGCTTTATGCTCTATGCGGTAGCCATAACGGCTGTGATTTGGTTTATCTTATCCAAAGGGTATAGACAGAATCCAAATGCGAAGTTTATACGTTTATTTGCTATCGTCACTTTTGTCAGTATTACTAGCTTAGCCGTATTCAATGCGTATTCACCAGTGGTGCATAGATTGACGGTTACGACAGACAAACCGTTAGATAAGCCAATGGATATCGCGCTAATCTCTGATACCCATTTGGGTCGATGGTTTGGGAATCGGCAAATAAAGAAAATGGTTGATTTGGTTGATGAGCAAAACCCTGACGTGGTTGTGATCGCAGGCGACATCATGAATGATACGACCATCGCTTATGACAACAGCAATATGCATGAGCAATTATCGCAGCTAAAAGCGCCGCTTGGCGTTTATGCGACGCTTGGCAATCATGATTACCGAGGCTATGATGAAGCGATTACTCAAGCTGTGGAAGCGGCTGGTATCACCGCGCTCGATAGCGAGAGTGTGTTGTTAGATGATGCGGTATGGC
>NZ_JBQQFC010000345.1:0-2340 GCF_052258445.1 Psychrobacter sp. T6-1 | reverse complement strand
GTAGTAACGGTTAAATATAGTTAGGCGGTTTGGACACAGTTTACGAGCCGTCTAATTATTTAACTATTTATTTCAGTTTTGACAGAAATAAAGTAAATGAAGTGATTCAATATTTATATAGATACTAATCAAGGAGAACCTCATGCGGCATCCTTCGCTCAGTCAAATAAAGTGGCAAGACTTACGTCAACTGCGTCCTGTTGACGCTATCTACAATGTATTGCTATCACTTCCTTTTCTTTTGTTATCATGGTGGAGCGCGTGGCAAGGGTTTTGGTTATTGGCATTAGTGGCAACGTTTTTCTTTTTTACCGCTGCACTACGTCAGGCGCATGATTGCTATCACCGCACTTTAGGCATCGGCAAGATGGCGACCGAGCTCATGCTATTTGCGCTCAGTATCACTATGCTCTGTAGTACGCATGCGATTCGCCATACTCACCTCAATCATCATCGTGACCCATTAGGGGAGAGCGATGTCGAGGGCAATTGGGCACGTCTGCCTTGGTATCAAGCGATACTCGGCGGCGGACTATTTTCAATAGCGATTCAGTGGTTCGGTCTGACCCATGGCAGTCGCCATAATCGCTTGCTTGTCGCCATTGACATGCTGCTGATATCAGCGGTTATTGTTACAGCGCTAATTACTATGCATCCTGTCTTGGTCTATCACGTGCTCGTTATGATACTTGCCAATACTATGGTCGGCTTCTTTGCAGTATGGAGCGTCCATCATGGCTGTGATGAGCGAGTTTATGCCCGTAGCGAGCGCCATCCGCTAATCAATCTGCTGACTTTTAATCTGCTCTATCACATCGAGCATCATCTATTTCCAGCGGTACCGACCAACCATTTGCCAGAGCTCGCTAAGCGTTTGGATGCGCAGGCGCCTGAGTGGACGCAGCAACCTGTGATACCTATGTTAGCACCTAGCTATTCGCAAAAGACGAGAAGTCATAAAGACATGCAGAGCGATACCGCACTATAAGAAATACTGTAAAAGTCATGTTCAACATAATAAGTTCAACATAATAAATGAAGGAGCCCGCAGATGATTATTTTAAATAAAGACAACCGCTCAAAATCAAAGGTTACCGCTATCACTATGTACTACGACGACAGTTGCGTGCTCTGTAGTACAGAAGCGCACAGTATGCAAATTCGTAATCCAGAAGGAATTGAATTAACGTCAGTAGATACAGGCATAGACGAGTTACAAGCGGCTGGATTTAGCCGCAATGATGCTATGACTTATCTGTGTGTCAAGACCGATCAAGGTCACTGGTATACGCATATGGATGCTATCAGACTGCTCTATAAAATGGGCGGCGTGAAGTGGGCATCGGTATTATATCTACCTATTATCAAACAGCTGGGCGACTTTATCTATCCTACGGTTGCGCGTAATCGCTACCGTATTCCAAACTGGGTAACCAAATTGATTTATGGTAAAGCAGTGACGCAAGCCTGCGCTAATGGCATTTGTAAAATCGCCCCTGATAAGCGTTAAAGGATTTTTTATGAAGTGTTCGCGAAAACTGACTAGCGCTATTTCGCTTTAGGGTTTAGTACCGTAAGATGGATTTATATTCACTTTGTTAGATATGGCTATGTGGTTCTTTATCACTTTCACCCAGCTGCTTGCTATTATGACCAGCATGATTCTTTTATGGTTAATTAGGCCTAAAAGGGCGATTAGTAAAGTGGTGCTGGTTCTAGCGATTTTTATATTTAATAATGTCATACTCGTTTACGGCTTTACTGAATTTTGGTATGAGCGTTTTCACGTCTATCTAGTGGTCGCTATCTTGCAAGGCTTTATGCTCTATGCTGTAGCCATAACGGCTGTGGTTTGGTTTATCTTATCCAAAGGGTATAGACAAAATCCAAATGCGAAGTTTATACGTTTATTTGCTATCGTCACTTTTGTCAGTATTGCTAGCTTAGCCGTATTCAATGCGTATTCACCAGTGGTGCATAGATTGACGGTTACGACAGACAAACCGTTGGATAAACCTATGGATATCGCGCTAATCTCTGATACCCATTTGGGTAGATGGTTTGGGAATCGGCAGATAAAGAAAATGGTCGATTTGGTTGATGAGCAAAACCCTGACGTGGTTGTTATCGCAGGCGACATCATGAATGATACGACTATCGCTTATGACAATACCAATATGCATGAGCAATTATCGCAGCTAAAAGCGCCGCTTGGCGTTTATGCAACGCTTGGCAATCATGATTACCGAGGCTGTGATGAAGAGATTACTCAAGCTGTGGAAGCGGCTGGTATCACCGCGCTCGATAGCGAGAGTGTGTTGTTAGATGATGCGGTATGGC
>NZ_JBQQFC010000344.1:0-2350 GCF_052258445.1 Psychrobacter sp. T6-1 | reverse complement strand
TCAGCGTGAATCTGCCAATACTCCTCAGGAATAAAGGCGCGAATTTCGTGCTCACGCTCAACGACGAGGCGCATAGCAACCGACTGGACGCGGCCTGCGGACAAGCCACGCGCGACCTTTTGCCATAGGATTGGCGAGACCATAAAGCCGACAACACGATCCAAAAACCGCCTTGCTTGCTGCGCATTGACGCGGTCAATATCGAGCTTTGAGGGCTGCTTAAAGGCGTTTTGAATCGCCGACTTCGTAATCTCGTTAAAGACTACGCGCTGATATTTGCTATCAGGCCCGCCGATGACTTCTTTAAGATGCCAAGCAATAGCCTCTCCCTCGCGATCCATATCCGTTGCTAGATAAATAGTATCGGCGTCTTTGGCGAGTGCTTTGAGCTCTTTGATGACCTTGGTTTTGTTTGGCAGTACTTCATAGACCGCTTTCCAGCCGTGTTCTGGGTCAACGCCCATGCGACGCACCAGCGCTTGCTGCGCTTTTTCTTCTTTTGATAGCGTGTCGTCTTTTTTGGTAGTAGCAGTCTTTTTAGCGCTTTTGCTGGCGCCAACAGGTAGATCGCGCACATGACCGATACTCGAGCGCACGACAAAATCTGGGCCCAAGTATTTGTTAATGGTTTTTGCTTTGGCAGGGGACTCGACGATCACCAAAGATTTGCCTTTGGAGGGAGTACCACCATCTGAAGTTGCCGCTTTAGTGCTCTTTACAGCACGAGGCTTTTTGGCACTGCCCGTGGCTTTGATGGTTCTTTTAGTTGTGGTTTTTGCCATATCTGACGACACCATAATAAATGGATTAAAAGGAATTACAAATCACTAGAGGATATAAGGTATTGATTATAAAAATAATAGTATTTAAAACAGGGTTATCAAGGAAGCTGTAAGAGATAGATAACCGTAACCTAATTACAAAGACGTTACACTGCTATGAGTTGAGATGTCAACTGTAAAACAGCGCTTTGCCTAAAACAGTTTAAATAATAAAAGCGGTTTTTCTGTTAAGCCATGCTAAATTATTGGTCATTAACTTGCGCTTTTTTGCGCGTTTTGCACTTGCAATGCCCATTTTTCTAACTGGGTTTTGAGCACTAATAGATCAGGTTCGATGTTATAAGACTTATAAGCAGGATTGGTCGATGGACGCACATAGTCGACATCCTCCCAATAGATAATCACGCTGTTAGCTTGGGTAATCAGCGCCTTTACAAAAGGCTGTATGGTTGGCGGCAGCTCAAGCGGCATCTTATCTAAACTAAAATCTATCCTAGGCATCGGCTTTGCTGTCATCGTTTGAGTATTGGTGCGCACTTTTGTAGGAATATCAAGCTTGGTGCTCGTATCGGCCTTGTTACTTTCGATGCTAGTATCCGCGCGCCACTGACCATTGATAGCCTTGTAGCGGGTATGCGGCATTTTGATATTATCTAATACCAAGCCATACTGACCTATCATACCGCGCCCCATCTCGTTATCGCGTCCTTGCATCCACTCAGGACAGGCGACCAGCTTTGGGTTGAGTTGCATACGCCGCGCCTCAATACGCAGCTTGTCCAAGCGCTGATCGATACCGCTAGGTTTGAGCGCCATCATACTGCCAAGTACGAACATTACGATAAGAATGGCGATCCATATTCCCATGACAATCAAACCCCAAACAAAATAGTGAAGTAAAGCAGTAGCCGCTACTTATAATGAGTGTACAAATTCAAAAATCAAGCTTGAGCGAATAGCAGGTGATCAAAGCATGAGCATCTACCTACCGTTATATACTTAGCTTTCAAGCACTTAACGACAAAAAATATGCTCGGTAACAAGATGCAAAAAGTTGCGGCCTATAAAAAGGTGCTATCATAAACCATAACTCTCGATGCGCGCAGGTTTATTATGATTCCTTTATTCGCTGTATTGCAGTCCAAGCTGCAAAACCCATCAATGATGGCTAAATCTAGCCTGAATTTGTCTGTCTTAGGTGCCGCCTTGCTCGCCTTATCTGGCTGCGCTACTACCCAAAAGAGCCTCACACCAGAGCAATGTCAAGGCAGTAACTGGCAAGAGGTCGGCTATGTCGATGGTATGCGCGGTCGCTCAGGCGCTTATTTTGGTTACTATACTAATAGCTGCGCTAGTGTCGTCGGTGCGACGCCCAATCGCGTTATGTGGGAGCAAGGTCGCCAGCAAGGGCTAAAGACGTATTGTACGGAGCTAAATGCTTATAAGATTGGGCGTGAGGGCTATGATTGGCAACCCGTCTGTCCGCTTGAGGGTATTGAGAAGTTAGAGGAAGCCTACTCGCAAGGGCGCTACTATTATATCCGTCAGCGTGATCTTGACTATTTGCG
>NZ_JBQQFC010000343.1:0-2377 GCF_052258445.1 Psychrobacter sp. T6-1 | reverse complement strand
TAATATGGTGGCTTATCATCCCCACGTATCTAGAGTTTATGACTAATATTGATGCAGTGTTCGCTCTTGCTTATGATTATCACATCTATGCTGTGCTCCTGCCGCTTGTTGGTGTCGGTGCTTACTGGCTTGATGGTATTTTCTTTGGCTTGACGGCGGGTAAGGTCATTCGTAATGCAGCGCTTATTTTAGCCGTTGTTTTTTTTCCGCTCAGTTGGCTGCTATATCAGCAGTGGGATATGACAGGTATTTGGCTAAGCGTCTGGGCGCTGTTATTACTGCGCGTCATTATTCTAGGCGGGTTTTTGTATCAAACATATATGACAGGTAGTTATCAAAAAAGACAACCTGAGAGTTAGCGCACGTTTTAGATAAAAACCATAAGAAGCAAATTAGGATGTTCTGTGAGCACACATTTAGATTTAAATAAAGCAAACCCGCCGCATCACACTCATTACGACTGGGCGACAGGCTTTAAAAAAAGCATTCCTGTAGCGATGGGTTATTTGCCAGCGGGCATTGCCTTTGGGGTACTCGCGCAAGTAGCAGGCATTCCTGTGTGGGCGACAATTATGCTCAGCCTCTTGCTCTACGCAGGAGCAGCGCAATATGCCTGTTTACCTATGCTCAGCGGCACTCTGCCAATAGGTAATATCGCCACCAACATCGCGGCGATCAATCTGCGTCATGTCTTTTATGCGATGCCACTACTCAACTATATGCCCTCGCATAAGCTTGCCAAAACCTACTGTCTGTTTGCACTCACCGATGAGACTTTTTCGGTAA
The DNA here is from genome assembly GCF_052258445.1 of Psychrobacter sp. T6-1. Taxonomy (NCBI): domain Bacteria; kingdom Pseudomonadati; phylum Pseudomonadota; class Gammaproteobacteria; order Moraxellales; family Moraxellaceae; genus Psychrobacter; species Psychrobacter sp. T6-1. The sequence continues at coordinate 1,591 of NZ_JBQQFC010000343.1, read as the reverse complement.
TGACGAGTCTGCCTAATGAGACGCGGCGTGCTCTGATACTGCCTATTAGCTTATTTAATCAAAGCTGGTGGGTACTGGCATCTGCTATTGGCGTTATGATAGGCAGCGCGCTCAATGATTTGGTGCCGCATTTGGACTTTGCACTGGTATGCTTGTTTGCCATTTTAGCTTATGAGCAATTTCAAACTATTAAGCGCTACTTTCCAATTGGTATTGCCGCCATAGCGCTGGTTTTAGCCTCGTTGTTTACTCAAGATTGGCTACTACTTGTCGCTATAAGCATTTGTATGCTGCTAATTTTACTGCGCGGATTTTGGTTACAGCGCTGTGCAAAGGGGGTGACGCATGACGAGTAGTTATCTCATTTTAGCGACCCTTGCTATGGCGGCGGTGACTTTTGTGACTCGCGCCCTACCTGTCCTCATACCCAAAAAGGTACTCGACACTCCTTGGCTACATCGCCTTAATGAGAGCCTGCCGTTGTCCGTGATGGTACTGCTTATCTTAACCAGCCTCTCCTATCAAGAGCTATCTTTGGGTACGCGCCTAAATAGTGCTGAGATGCACTTGCTACTGGCACAGATCGGTGCGCTAACTGCCGTGCTATTTATTTATCACATTAGTCGTCAGCTACTCGTCAGTATGCTCGTTGGCATTGCGACTATTAATGGCTTACTTTGGCTATTTGCGCGTATGTTAGGATGAGTTTTAGCCAAAAAAAAGGCTGAACTCGCAATCGAGATCAGCCTTTTTTCTTTAGCACTACAAACTTAGAATTATAACTCTTCAACACCCATCATATCGACTGGCGTATCAGCGACAATTTGCACGCCTTTTTTGCCGATCTTAGCAGTGTCATTACGCAGCTCTTGCAGGTGATCAAGATAGGCTTCATTGATTTGACCTGTGATATAACAGCCGTTAAATACTGCGCAATCAAAGCCTTCAACCTTGCTATGTTTGGTATCTTTAACTGCATCAATTAAGTCATCTAAATCTTGAAAAATTAAGCGATCAGCGCCGATGATTTTGCGTACTTCTTCTACGCTATGGCCTGAGGCGATCAGCTCGCTACGCACAGGCATATCGATGCCATAGACGTTAGGATACTTAACTGGCGGCGCGGCACTAGCAAAAAACACTTTGCGCGCACCAGCATCTCGTGCCATCTGAATGATCTCATGACAGGTGGTACCGCGTACGATAGAATCATCAACCAACAACACGTTTTTGCCTTTAAACTCAAGCGGCACGGCACTTAGTTTTTGGCGGACTGATTTTTTGCGCTGCTGCTGACCTGGCATAATAAAGGTGCGACCGATGTAGCGGTTTTTCATAAAGCCTTCACGGTACTTGATATTCATCTTAAGCGCCAGCTCCATCGCTGAGGTGCGCGAAGTATCAGGAATAGGAATGACCACGTCGATATCATGATCCTCGCCCCACTCTTTGAGAATTTTGTCCCCAAGCTTCTCGCCCATGCGCAGACGTGATTTGTACACTGAGATATTATCCATAATTGAATCAGGACGCGCAAAGTATACATATTCAAAAATACACGGCGTGTACTCTTTTGGCTCGACACACTGAT
>NZ_JBQQFC010000342.1:0-2379 GCF_052258445.1 Psychrobacter sp. T6-1 | reverse complement strand
AATAATGATAATAATATCCTGACAAATGTTTTTAATTATTGCTCTTAACTTATTGATAACTATAAATAAAAAAGTTTTTTGTAAACGTATTTATTATTCGTATAAACGGATGTTATATATGAATTTATTTAAATATTAAATCTTAATACATGATTATATATAGCTTGAGAGCAGTTTAATTGATTCTAAAAGACGCCAAAATATGGTGAAAGCACTGTTGTCAATCACCTTGTATGAAAGTTGGTATCATAATTGCTTACGTTTACATCAATAAAAAATATGTTATAAATAACCTGTCTACAAAAATCAAGGATGAATGGAGTGACAGGTCTAAAATTCTATACCAACGGTCATATCATGACTAAAGCTGACAGTATGAACCAAAAGCTTATCACTTTAGCTCAGCAATACGACACATCGTCGGCAGCTGTCATTATGGATATGAATATTAAACCAAGATATTGTCATCGATATTTAACTTGCCTTACGACTAGTTCAAAAATTATGTTGCGCGCAGCAGTCGTTATTTTAAACCAACACTTTAAATACGAGTTTAAAAATTAGGAATGATGACAATGTCAAATTACGAGTTAAATGTGGTAGTAGATGACTTCCATTATTTAGAAGGACCGCGCTGGTACCAAGATGCCTTGTGGTTCGTCGATTTTTATACTAAAGGCGTGTACCGTATCAATGATGCTGGCGACGCTGAAAAGATCGTCCATGTTGAAGAACAACCCTCAGGCTTAGGCTGGTTACCTGATGGTCGTATGTTAGTGGTCTCCATGAAAGATCGAAAAATACTACGTTTAGAAGACGATGGCGAGCTAGTCGTTCATGCGGATATCTCTGAACATTGCGGCGGACATGCCAACGATATGGTGGTTGCGCTAAATGGTAATGCTTATGTTGGTGATTTTGGGTTTGATTTAACAGGCGGTGAGGACTTTAAAGAAACAGGGTTAGTTCTGGTTAGACCTGATGGTAGCTCACAAGTAGTCGCCGAAGGGTTATGCTTTCCAAATGGTATGGTCATCTCAGCAGATGAAAAGACCTTGATCGTCAACGAGATGTTTGGCAATAGAATCTCGCAATTTGAGGTGTATGATGATGGCACCTTAGGACCAAGACGAGACTTTGCAAACTTTGGCGAGCTTGGTGATGAGCCAGATCTATCTAAGCGTGTTGAGCGCGCTCAGATTCTACCCGATGGTTTAACCTTAGATCAAGAAGGCGCGGTTTGGATTGCCGATACTCTCAATCATCGCGTTGCACGTATCAAAGAGGGCGGGGAGATACTAGAGGTTGTCGAGACGGCCCCTGAAGGCATCTTTGCAGTCATGCTTGGCGGAGCTGATGGCAAAACGCTATTTATGTGTGCAGCGCTCGACTGGGATGAGGAGTCGCGCAAGGCTGAAACCAAAGGGCGCATGTTATCTACGCGAGTTGAAGTCGCTCACGATGGGACACCCTAAAATAAACTTTTATCATTGAATTAAGAAGCAACGACAGCAATGTGGTTGCTTTTTTTGTTTTAAGAAGAGCTCTTTTAGAGGGTGTCAAAGGGCAAGCAAACATCTTGTTTTATCCCTAAATATAAAGCAATATGAGCTATATTATATAGAGTCATCACCTACAAGGACGTCTTATCATGGCTACAAATACACTTCCTTTATCTGGCAAACTCATCCTAAAGTCAATGATGCTGGGTGCATCAGTAGTTGCGCTACTAGCCAGCTCAGGCTGCGCGACCGATTCTTTGTTGCAAGATAACAATACAGTGAGCGAGCGCTCTGTCAAGACCCTGCTATCGCAAGACCAAATCATCGCTTTTGGGCGTCCTGCGCAAATACTGCCTAAAACGCCAAATGCGACGATGGTCATCGTTGGTGAAAAGAACAGCTACGTGCTAACCCAAGGTGGAACTGAAATGGTCAATCTGCTGACCAATCTGACCCCAAAAAATATCCAAGTCGAAAACGATATGAGCTTTACCGTACCAAATAATGATGGCTACTTTCAAGGTCAAATGAAGCTGTCTTATGCCAAATTAAAGGACGAGTTTGCCCGCAGTGATTATCAATTCTTTTTGCAAAACGGCGGACAAGATTGTACCTCTGCCAGTGATACGCGTATCAATGCCCAGCGCTTTTGTTTTACCGTACCAGTCAAAGGTGCTATCTACCCACAAGTGAGCAATTTGAGCATGATTCAATCGCAGTACCGTGCTTTGAGCAAACCCTATACTGTGACCTTTTATGGTCAAACTAAGCAAACCCAAGTCAATTCAGGCGGTACGAGTACGGCTGGTAAGCTAGTGTTATTGCCTTTTGCGCTGGCCTTTGATGTGGTGACTTTTCCAATACAGCTGTTAGATAG
>NZ_JBQQFC010000341.1:0-2389 GCF_052258445.1 Psychrobacter sp. T6-1 | reverse complement strand
TAGTATTTACTTAACCTAGTATTTACCTTGCTTACTGTTGATTAAGCTGATATGACTATTAGCTTAATGGTAGCTTTTATAAGTCAACAGTATAGATAAAGGCTATATATAATAAAAACAGATTGATAAGATAGAACCTATTTGTTTTTTGGGTTAATATGCTAGTAGCTCTTGTAAACTGTAGGGTATAGAGACAAGTTGTGGGGTATAGAGACGATGAAAAAAGCGCCGCAGACCGTACCGAAGATTACGTTAAAGCAGCTAGCTGTGTTTGTGAGTATTTATCAGACAGGCAGCACCAGTTGTGCGGGTAAAGAGCTGCATCTATCACAATCAGCGGTCAGTAGTGCGCTCAGTACCTTGGAGACGCGCTTGCAGATGCCGCTGTTTGAGCGCGTAGGACGTAGGCTCACCCCTCATGCCAACGCTCAGCCTATCTATGTTCAAGCGCAAGCGTTACTTGGACAAGCCTTGACGCTTGAGCATTATCATAAGCATCAAGCAGGGCAGATGCATATTGGCGCGAGTACCACTATTGGCAATTATGTGTTGCCAAGCCTCTTGGCCCAGATGTATAAGACGCTGCCAGAAGCTAACATCGAGACCTATATCGCTAACACGCAAGAAGTCGTTAGCGAGATTGAGCAGCTTAATATCGATATTGCACTGGTGGAGGGTATGCCAAGGCCAAGCGATAGTAAAGTGATTGAGCAGCGCGCTTGGCGTACCGACAAGCTCATCATATTTGCTAAGCATGATAGTAAATGGCTGACAGATATTGCTAAGAGTGATGATGATAGTTATACGCTTACCCTTGGGCAATTAGCGACGCGGCCGTTGTTGGTACGAGAGGCGGGATCTGGCACGCGGCAAATAATCGATGAGCAGTTATTGCAGTATCTGCCAAATGCTGAGGTGATTCGCGCGGTAAGTCAGTCTGAGGCCATCAAAAATATGGTCAGCGCTGATATTGGACTAGGCTGTCTATCGCAGCATATCATTGAGACAGAACTTGCTACAAAGTCGCTGGTACAAGTTAAAGTTGCCAGTATCGATCTATCACGCACATGGTGGCTGGTATGGCATAAGGCTCGGCACCAAAGCCCTATCTGGCAAACCTTTATCGATATTATTGAGCAGCAGTGATTGCACTAGGATCAAAAAAAGCGCGACATCATTGATGATATCGCGCTTTTACTTTATCTATTAAAGCTAAATACTTATATCAAGTCATTACCTTGTCACAGGCTTATCAAGCCGAACCACGAAGCTGTCGCAAGGCACGTTTGGCAAGATATTATCAGCAGTCGCCCCGCTTATCCAAGCAGCAATCCCTGAGCGTTTATGACGACCGATAACCAGTAGATCGACGTCGTTTTTGTGACAGTAGCTCACAATACCTTCGCTACTTGAGATGGCAGTAGTCACTTGAGAGGTTTCTGCATTTAATTGATTACGCTCCAAAAACTGCGCTAATTTCGCTCGTGCTTCTTGACAGCGTTCATCATCGATCTCATCGTATAGGCTGGAGGCAGGTACTAGCTCGTAGCCAAAACCGACCATCGTGTCTTTGACGATATGGAGTACCGATAGCTTAGAGCCTGGGCGATTATCGACAATGCGTTTGGCCTTTTGCGCGACGATATCGGCATCAGAGAGCAGGTCGGTAACTAGCAAAATATGCTCATATTTCATTATGTTGTCCTCATGGCAGATAGTATCTACTATAGCACCACTGCTAGCCGCTGTTAAGTAGAGCTTGTCTATCTTAGCTTCTACTTTAAGCTATTTATAATGGTCTAACTATTTAGGTACTGGCTGATCAAGCTTGACGACTAAGCTATCGCACGGCGCGTTGGGTAAGATGTTATCGGCGGTGGCACCTACTAGCCAAGCGGCGATACCGCGGCGCTCATGACGCCCAATGATGAGCAGATCAACCTCTTTTTCGTGGCAGTATTTGACAATCCCTTTGTCGTTAGAGATAGCGGCGGTGACCTCAGAGTTGACCGCCTCTAATTGATTACGCTCCAAAAACTGTGCCAATTTGGCTCGGGCGGTTTGCCAATGCGCGCCATCTTTTTCTCCTGATAAGCTCGACGCTGGAATGAGCTCATAACCGAAGCGTATCATGTCATCCTCGACGATATGCAGTACCGATAACCTAGTATCAGGCGAGCCTGCGATAATGCGTTTGGCGCGCTCGGCGACGATATCGGCATCTGATAATAAATCGGTAACCAGTAAAATATGCTGATAACTCATAACATGCTCCTTATTATTTATAAAATGGCTACCTTGATAGTAACAGCACCACTAAGCATTGTTAAGGATTAAATCCATAATTTAATTAGGGTTATAAAAGACGGCATTTTTACTTTTTTAAAGA
>NZ_JBQQFC010000340.1:0-2397 GCF_052258445.1 Psychrobacter sp. T6-1 | reverse complement strand
CCGCCGCCAGTCTTACCGACGACGCCTGCTGAATGACACTCGTCAATCATAATCATGGCATCATACTTTTGAGCCAACGCATAAATCTCATCCATTGGCGCTACATTACCATCCATTGAAAACACGGCATCGGTGACAATTAAACGAAAACGCTGGGCTTGCGCTGCCTGCAATTGCGCCTCCAAATCTTGCATATCGGCATTGGCATAGCGATAGCGTACCGCCTTGCACAGGCGCACCCCATCGATGATGGAGGCGTGATTTAACGAATCAGAAATAATGGCATCCTCGCCAGTTAGCAGGGGCTCAAAAGCACCGCCATTAGCATCAAAACAGGCGGCATAAAGAATCGTATCTTCGGTATTAAAAAACTTAGAAATCGTCGCCTCTAGTTGCTTGTGCAAATCTTGCGTACCACAAATAAAACGCACCGATGACATACCATACCCTGAGTCTTCAATGGCTTGGGTAGCCGCCTTTTTTATCTCAGGGTTATCAGATAATCCAAGGTAATTATTGGCACAGAAGTTCAGCACTTCACGGCCATCGGCGATCTTGATGAGCGCATCTTGCGGGGAGGTGATAACGCGCTCGGTTTTATACAGTCCTGCCGCGCGTATCTCGTCGATTTCTTGCTGTAGATGGGTTTGAAAGGCTTGATACATAACAATTCCTTTTTTAGTGTTTTAGCTGCCACTGCCTGAGGTAAATATTAGGACCGCTGCTAGCAATAATCTATTTAGACTCTTGTAGCTATTTTTTTCTCTTATCTAGATATTCTTACAAATATTGTAGTCCTAAATCATTGATTTTTGTCTATAAAAACCTCAACCACAAATGGACAGATATTGCGCAACCACCGTATCCATGCCTTGCTCTAGTGATTCAATGGTAAAGGCATGTCCAATCGACACCTCAGCAATATCGCCAAGCCTGAGCAAATCGGCTAAGTTCTCCAAATTCAAATCGTGACCGGCGTTGACGCGCATACCGTTTTGGCTGGCGAGGTTGATACAATCGCTAAAGCGCTGCTTGACCGCAGCAAAGTCGTCGTCATTGTTATCGTCGCTATGAGCGCGCGCCCATTCTTCGGTGTACATCTCTATCGTCTGTACGTCGCTCTCGATGACTGCTTTGATCTGCTCAATATCAGGGTCGATAAACACTGCGCAGCGTGTGCCGAACGCTTCAAGCTCATGACTAAGCTTAGATAGCATATCGCTATGCTTAATAATATCGAAACCATGATCGGAGGTCAGTTGATCTTCGCTATCGGGTACGAGGGTACATTGATGCGGTTTTACTTCGCGAATGAGTTTTAAAAATTGCTCGTTGGGATTGCCTTCGATATTGAATTCGATGTCTTTATAGTCTTTGAGATATTCGCTAATATCATAAACATCTTGATATCTGATATGCCGCTCATCGGGCCGTGGATGCACGGTAAAGCCCTTGACACCTAGATCAATCAGCTTTTGGGCAAAGTACAAAAGATTAGGATAATCGGTGCCGCGCGAGTTACGGATTAAAGCGAGTTTGTTTAAATTGACGCTAAATAGGGTGCTCATAGTGTTTCCTTTTTCGTTATAGTTATCTGATTATTAATCACTAAATGCTAATAAAAGTTGTCACGACCTGCGTACTTTTTATTGAGTGCTTTTAGGATAGCATAGGTCTCGACGTCCATCTGCCCTGTTGGATTTAGAGGACGAAAGTGTAATTGAAAGGCATAGATGACATCACGGCTAGGCTTATCCCACGCGTTTGTGGTATTGATCTGGTAGCCATACTCGCGAAAGGCTTGCTTGATCTCAGCTATCGTCGGCGTGGTCATAGCGATTTGTCTGATAAAATACTTTTTGTCGGCTTCATCGTACCAAGCGCCGATATCATACTGCTCGTATAACTGTTGCCAAGGGAACTTTGCGCCTGGATCTATCTTACGTGACGGCGCGATATCTGAGTGACCGACGATGTTTTTGGGTGAGATGCCATAGCGCCGCGTGATATCTTGCACCAGTTGTGCGACCTTTTTGATTTGTAAGTCGTCAAATGTGACAAAATGCTCGTACGGATGATAGTCCAGCTCGCCTGATTTTAGCGCGCCTCGATACTGCTGAGCGATGCCTGCATTAACAATCTCGATACCGATAGAAGTATCGTTGAGGATGGTTCGACCTGCAAAATAGCTGTTGCCTGCATGCCAAGCGCGCTCAGACTCTGGGACTAAGTTATAGATCTTGTCATCGCCTTGATCCAAGATTAAATAGTGGGCGCTGACTTGACCTGTGGTGAGGGTCTTTATTGAGCGCGCGTTGTCTGAGACAGTATAGTGCAGGACGATAGTTTTGATACGCTCGCTTTTGCCTTGCGATTGATAAGTATCGCTATCGACGC
>NZ_JBQQFC010000339.1:0-2401 GCF_052258445.1 Psychrobacter sp. T6-1 | reverse complement strand
ATTGATGTCGATAACGACGATTTATTACATCATCTCTATCCTGATAATTATGACAGTCATGGCTTTATGCCCGCTTCAGTCACTACTCAAAGCGCATCTTCGAATAAAATAAAGGTTTGGTTTTTTGTGTTTGTGTTTATTTTGATCGCCAGCGTCATCGCTTATTTGGGGCTATCGTGGTTATGGCTATTAGCATTTATGATAGGCGTCACGGCTTATCTATGGCAACAAGCCAGTCAAAAAGACAAAGCACGAACGCAAAAATATACGGATGACAAAGCCTCTCTACAGCCTTTTATAGCTGGCTTAATCCAACAGCGTATCGTCAGTCATCCCAACGAAAGTTTTCGTTTGTATAAGACGCCCGCAGGCTTTCGCATTATTGCCACTCACGATATCATCGCGCCAAGTGATAAAGTCGTCGCTGAGTGGTTTACTACCTTTTACGCCGACGCCAATTATGTACGCCTGTGTCAAGCGCAGCAGTGCTTTCGCGCGCGATTCACCGCCAAGCCTTGGCGTATGAGTGAGGTCAACGACAAGCGGGTCTTAGACAAAAACATTCCGACCACAGATTTTTGGTCGATGCCTGCTGAGGATGTCGATAGCGATGAAAACCAGTCACGCTATATAGAGCTTGAGGCAAGAGATAAATGGATTGTGGACTATGATACCTTTGCTAAAGGCTATAGGGCGTGTCGTTATGTCGAGAGTTTTTCGGGACGAGACGCCAATACTCAGCGAAAGCATGAGACGATTCAGGCATTTATTAGATGGCATGATAAAATTTGTCAGGTGGATAAAGAGCTGCCGTTGGCTTGATTTGTCTTTACGTATAAAAAAGGACTCATTACGAAGCTAACTGTAGTTAATTGCCACCATTATACCTACCCTAAAGATGAAAATAGCACCATCAATACTGGTGAGACAATATTAATAATAAAGCCAAAACTAATCGCTAGTGGCACGACTTTGAGGCCGCCCGATTGCTGAATAATCGGCAAGGTGAAATCAAGACTGGTTGCGCCGCCAAGACCTACCGCCGCGGATGGATACTTGCGCATAAAGACGGGGATAAATATCAGCGCAAAGAACTCGCGGATGAGATCGTTAAATAGCGCCACGCTGCCCCAAATCGCGCCATAAGCATCGGTCATGACGATAGCCGATAGTGAATACCAACCAAAGCCTGAGGCCAGTGCTAAGCCTTTGGTCCACGATACCTCACTAAACATCATGGCAAACATCACCCCGCCTACCAATACTGCGAGCGTAAAGATGACACTCATCTCAACGCCGCGCTTATTGAGCAGCACTTCTTTTAAAGTAATGCCTGAGCCTTTAAGACCAATGCCAACGAGCAAGATGAGTATCATCAGCAGAACGGTCATAGTATTTTCAGGCGGCATATAATTCTCAGGCAAAAAATAGCCAATCACCATACCGATGACCACACAGATAACCTGCGCCAAGCTGCCACGAATACTGACGCGATGCTCTTTGGATTTGGCGACAGGTTGTTTGGCCTGCCAAGGTTTGAGACGATCAAAAACCATCAGTCCGATGAGTCCCGTACCAATAGTCAATATCGATAATACGGTAACATAGAGCGCAATCTCACCCACTTGACTGCCCAGCCCCTCAACTTGCGACAGCTCAATCCCAATCAAAGTCAAAATAATAAACACTAAGTATGATAAGCCTTTGTCCGCAAGTATAGTCATCTTGGGATTTGATGGAATTGCAAAGCCAATGAACATCGGCATAAGAACAAGAACGAGAGTAATAAGGCTTTGCATAGAATAGGCTCGCAATATTTTACAAGGCGTTTTTGGGAAACCGGCGATTGTATCATAGTCCGCTATAAATGCGCTTATTTGGCTGTTTAAAGTAACAAATGATGAAGTGCAACTGACCTGATAAAATTTTTGACCGCTTGTTTTAATCGTTTACCTGATGCACTTTTGTTGTTACATTAAAGCACTTACTGTATTTAGCGCGCCTTTTCATGTCTCTTTACCAGCTCAAAACTCGCTTTCAAGATCAGTTGCGTCCGCTAAGCGATGCGCTCGTTGCACATCAATACACTGCCAATCAAGTGACTGTATCCGCTGCTGTTATGAGTGTGGGCACCGCTTTGGTAGTGGCAAAACCTGCGCAAAATTATCCTAAACTATGGCTGTTATTGCCGTCATCGCTGTTTGTGCGTATGGCGCTCAATGCCATTGATGGGATGATGGCGCGCGAGCATGGACAGGTCTCACAGCTTGGCTCCGTGCTCAATGAAGTGGGTGATATCGTTGCCGACACCGCATTGCTGGCAAGCCTTGCGCCTTATATCGATAAAAAATACGCAGACAGCGCTTACTCTAATCAGCATCATATCAGCCGTTTTATCGCC
>NZ_JBQQFC010000338.1:0-2404 GCF_052258445.1 Psychrobacter sp. T6-1 | reverse complement strand
GTCTTTAGGACTCATTGTCTTCAGGTTCCGCTTCATCAGGCACAAAGACGTAGCCTACGCCCCAAACGGTCTGAATATAACGCGCTTGCGACGGATTATCCTCGATCAAGCGGCGCAATCGTGACACTTGTACGTCAATTGAGCGCTCCATAGCGCCCCATTCGCGTCCACGTGCTAGGTTCATGAGCTTATCACGAGTCAGCGGCTCACGGGGATGCTGTACTAGTGCCTTCAATACTGAAAACTCGCCCGTGGTTAAGGTCACCACATTACCATCGCGTTTTAGCGTACGCGTGGATAAATCAAGCGTCCACGGACCAAACTCAACCACCTCTAACTGATAGCTGGGCGCGCCAGGCAGCTCACGATTTTGGCGACGTAGTACGGCTTTAATACGAGCGAGCAGCTCTTTTGGATTAAAAGGTTTGGGTAAATAATCATCAGCGCCCGCTTCTAAACCTGCAATACGATCAGCGTCACCGCCCTTTGCGGTCAGCATAATGATAGGAATATCACCGTTGTCTTCACGCAGACGTTTGCAGATACTGATACCATCTTCGCCAGGTAGCATAAGATCTAGTACCACTAAAGAGAACAGCTCGCGCTGCATGAGCTTGTCCATCTGATTGGCGTCGTGCGCGGTACGCACTACAAAACCGTCGTCTTCCAAAAAGCGCTGTAGTAAAGAGCGTAAACGCGCGTCGTCATCAACGACCAATATGCGCTGAGTGAGCGTATCTGCATGAGTGTTATCCGTCATTTATCGTATCCTTTTATAGGCTTTATTATAGGCAAAATCTGCTATCGCTTTTACTTGTAATCTTGTTGCTATTTAAATTTTAAGAATATCAGTCACGATTTTTGTGCAATGACTCATTATTTAGCTATCTACCATCAGTGTATAAGATTGCATCACTAAATGCATCATCCATCCGCACAAATGCTGTATGCGTTTGTTTAACAAGGCAGATAGTGACATCTTTTGCTTCATTATGGCTACAAAAACCATGATAATTAAGGATAGTATAAAAAGGATTTTTATTCATGCAGCTTTTGCTATAATGCCAAACACCATTTATCAACGATTGATACGTCTATGAGTAGCACTGATACCTTAACGTCATCGCAAGCCCCAGCAAATACGCAGGGTTTGGATGCAACCACACACGCGAATATCCACGACAAACTTGCTCGCGCGCTTGGCATTAAGACGGCTCAAGTCAATGCGTTTGTCGAACTCTTTGATGCAGGGGCGACGGTGCCGTTTATAGCGCGCTACCGTAAAGAGAAAACCCAAAATCTCGATGATGCGCAGCTTCGAGCACTAGAAAAGTCGCTCAATTATGAGCGTGACATGGCAACGCGCCGCCTCAAGATTATCGAATTGCTAAGTACCCAAGGCAATCTAAATGACGAGTTGCAAGCGCGTATCGATAACGCGACATCCAAGCTTGAACTTGAAGACATCTATCTGCCTTATCGTCCGCGCCGGCGCTCACCTGCCGCCAAAGCTCGCGCAGCAGGATTAGATAAAGCTGCGCAATCGGTATTAACGCAAGAGGTTGCACCAATAGAGGCATTAGCTGACTATCAAGCGCCATCAGTCATCACCGATGATAATGGTAATGAGATTGAGGTAGATTTTGCGGATACCGACAAGCAGTTAGCAGGCGTACAAGCTATTATCGTTGATGAATGGACGCAGGCGCTTGATCTACTCGATAGTTTACGTAGTGGCTTTGCTAAAACAGCGAGCATCGTCTCATCGGTGGCTAGCGAAGAAAAACGCGAAGTGGGTGAGAAGTTCAAAGACTACTTTGAGCATAGTGAAAGCCTTGCACGCTTGCCCAATCATCGCCTGCTTGCCATGCTACGCGGTCGCCAAGAAAATGTCTTAGGTCTAAAAATTGAAGGCGAAGATACGCCCTTTATCGATAAAATCGTGAGTCATTTTGATATTGAGGCTAAAGCGCCAGACGCACGCCGCGAGTTTTTGGTTGAGGCGGCAACTAGTCTTTGGAAAGATAAGTGGCGTCCGCATATCGAGCATCGCTTGTTAACCGAAAAACGCTTAAGTGCTGAGGCAGATGCGATTGATGTGTTCGCTAGCAACTTACAGCATTTATTAATGTCTGCACCTGCAGGCCCTAAAGTAATCTTAGGTGTCGATCCTGGTATCCGCCATGGCGTCAAAATGGCGGTTATCGATGCACAAGGTCATGTCATGATGGCTGATGACAAGCCAGTTATCGCAACCGTTTATCCTTTTGCGCCTGATAATAAAATGGATGAAGCCAAAACTGTCATTGATGAGCTGTTAAGTACTTATAACGTTGATCTAGTGGCTATCGGTAATGGCACGGCAAGTCGCGAAACCGATGCGATGATTAAAGAGATCTTGGCT
>NZ_JBQQFC010000337.1:0-2404 GCF_052258445.1 Psychrobacter sp. T6-1 | reverse complement strand
ACCTTTTTGGCTTGCCAGCGTCCATCGACTTGCTCAGTTTTGCCGCCGACAAGTAGCGTACCCGACGGATGACCAAAACGCACCTCGGACAGCTCGCCACCGCCAGCGGCTCCATTGACGAGCGTACCTTGAGTTGTCGCTGCTGCGGCAATCGCTACCGCTGCCGTACCCATCATGGCGTGATGCAGTTGACCCATACTCATCGCGCGTACGACTAGATCAATATCGCTTGAGTTAACTTCTTTGCCACTAGACGCAGTATAACTTTGCGCAGGAGCGACCCAAGCAATTTTGGGAATATGCTGGCTACTTTGTGCCTCGCTCTCATCTTTAAACAGTCCCATTGCGACACCGCCACGCGCGCGGATTTTTTCTAACTTGGTTAAGATCTCGCTATCGCTATTGATATCACCTTGCAACTCTGTACCAGTGAACCCTAAGTCATCGCTTTTCATAAAGATAGTCGGAATGCCCGCGCTGATAAAGGTCGCTTTGACGCTATCTTTATCTAAACCACAACCAGAGACATCAAAGTCATCAACTAGATTGTTAGTCGGAAACATATCACTAGAGGAATCAACCGGATCAATAAACTCAATCTTCACTTCAGCAGCAGGGAAGGTGACGCCGTCTAATTCAAAGTCGCCCGTTTCTTGTACTTGCACTTTGCCGTTATCATCTTGATAAACGGGTACATGCGCAATGATAGTTTTACCGATGTTTTCTTGCCAAATGCGTACTTCACATATGCCATTTTCAACGCTGTTCGCTACTTTTTCCGCATCAACGATACCCATATTTATCGCACAAGCACCAACAGCTGCAGTTAAGTTGCCACAGTTACCCGCCCAATCTATCATCGGCTTGGCGATATTAACTTGTCCAAATAGATAGTTAACATCATGGTCTTCTTGCTTGGCTTTAGACAAAATCACCGTCTTTGAGGTGCTTGAGCTACCATTACCCAAGCCGTCGATTTGCTTGCCATAGGGATCAGGGCTGCCAATAACGCGTAATAAGAAATTATCGCGCGCTTGGCCTGGTTCTTGGCAACGTTCAGGTAAGTCGGATAACTTAAAGAAGGTGCCTTTTGAGGTGCCGCCGCGCATATAGGTGGCTGGAACTGAGATTTGTGGGGCAAATTTGGGTTGAGTCATGTTGGAGGTCCTTTGAATAGTTACGATTTGGTTTTGTTTTATTGATAATATAAACAGAGATACAGTAATCAGAAATAGAGAGCATCATGGAAACAGATAAAGAGCTGAATGCAAGCTCAGCTAAAATTAAACAGATTATGCAAGACAATCCTGATTTGTCTTACGAATTTGTACGTCAATTATTAATTGCTAAATATGAGGTTGAGGCTGGTAAGGTTAAACCTTTTAAGTTTGGTTAGCGGTTAATCTTTTCCGAAACTCACTTTGCTAACTTTATACTGATCGATAGACTTGGCTAAATGTGCTACATTCGCAGGCGATCCCAATAAATAAAGCGTCTCTTTCAAACTACTATAATGATTGTATGACATGACAACCGCATCATTATCATTTTTACGATTTATGACAACCACATCAGCATCATTGTTCACCGTATCTAAAACGGCTTTAAAGTCTTTATTAGCGTCTGTAAAGCTGATAACTTCCATGATGGCTCTCCTAATCAATACTTAATGTACGTCGTTGTGGGCTGTAGTTTTAGCGCAGCTTCTAGACTTTACAGAATTACGATGCTGGGTTAAAAACTCAGCCTACGCCAAATTCAAATAGTTAGAGATTATAAGCTTAAAAAAACCGATGCCATATCACTATATAACATCGGCTCTATTTTAATTTACAAGCTAAACCTGAGAGATTTAAGCGACTTCACCAGCTAAGAATTCTTTAGCAAAGCGCTGTAGCATACCGCCAGAGTTGTACATTTTTACCTCATCAGCGGTATCTAAGCGGCAGATAACAGGCGCTTTATCGATGCTGCCGTCTTTACGATGAATGACTAGCGTCATATCACCGCCAGCTGAAACCTCACCTTCGATATCGAATACTTCGGTACCATCGATGTTTAGCGTGTTACGGTTGACGCCTTCTTTGAACTGAACGGGGAGTGCACCCATCCCGACCAAGTTTTGACGGTGAATACGTTCAAAATCTTCAGCCACGACGACTTCCACGCCAGCGAGACGTACGCCTTTAGCCGCCCAGTCACGGCTAGAGCCTTGACCGTAACCGTCACCTGCGATGATGATAAGCGGCTGCTCACGATTCATGTAGGTCTCGATCGCCTCCCACATCCGCATGACTTGCCCTTGCGGCTCGACTCGTGCGAGTGAGCCTTGAATGACGTTGCCGTCCTCATCACGTACCATCTCATTCAATAGCTTTGGATTAGCAAAAGTCGCACGCTGAGC
>NZ_JBQQFC010000336.1:0-2424 GCF_052258445.1 Psychrobacter sp. T6-1 | reverse complement strand
TAGAGCTTTACGCTTTTAGGTATATGAATATCGATACGTAGTTTCGGTAACTCTTGTAGATGCTGGGTAATAAGGGGTAGCGTGATATCCTGCCAGTCCAAGGGCAGCCTGGTTGTCATGTGCTCTTTTGCATCATTCAAACTAGCATTAATAGAAGCGTTGTCAAATAGCAGCGGACGGGCGAGTAGGGCCGCTTTACGCACGCCTTGATAGCGTATCAGCGCCATAAGCTGATCGGATAAATCGTTAAGTGCTTGTGTTAACCAAATGGTGCGCGCCCGATGGTAAGGATGATCTGATATGACTAGATTGGCGATATAACTGGGCTTATTATGACTACCAACGCCTAGACCTGAGTGCTCACGCGCGCATTTGTGTATTAAGCAGGTTCCTCTCTTTAGGCTGCCATCGATACAGGCCTTTCGATAGTGCCGATAGTTATCAGGATAAAGGGACTTGGTGCGGGCAAGGACAGGATCTAATAACGTGCCTGCAGTATTCACAGGTAGAACGAGCAGCTGTACGCTACTACCTAGAATAGGCGCATGTGTTAAGTGGATACTCGCCATATTAGCTACTCCTAGTTTATTCTATCGTTGCTCGGGCTCGCTTTTGCGCATCTAACTTTTGTGCTTCTAACTGAGCAATTTGTGTCTCTAATAGCGCGATTTGTTCGGCCTTCATTTGAGTGAGCTGTTTTGTCATCGCGATTTGTTCAGCCGCGAGTCGCTCTTGTTCAGCGAAACGCTGTTTTTCATCCTTTAAGCGGTCAATCTCTTCTTTAGCCAGGCTATTGGTCTTGGGCAATGGCGCTTCTATGATTTTTTTAGGACTAGGAACCGCTATTGTTTTGACAGCAAGCGTATCATTGTCTTTTAAAGTGTCGATAGTAGGACTATTGGTACTGTTAACACTATCATTGTCTATAGTTTTATCAGAAGGTACTACTGGCGAGGAGACGGGCTGAGCTGCTCTTATTTGCTCCTCTACTGTCGATATGTCAATGGTTGTTCCTTGCTCGTCCATGTTATCAGCAGTAGAGCGCAGCCATAGCAGGTACGCTAGAATAATGATCGCTAGTATCAGAGCGATGGCAATCCATAATATCTGAACAGGTTGGCGTTTGGGCTTGGAGTATCGGCTAAAGGTAGGGCGCGGTTTGTGTGATTTCATACCATCGTTAATAGGAGTTGTCATGAGTTGTGGTTATGATAGCAAACTCAAAATAAAAAGCCTATCTAAGCTAGATAGGCGGTTAAATTAAGGTTTAAATTTTACCGTACCGCTCGTACCTGTAGTCATAGCATCGCGTACGAGTTGATCTTGCGCGTGGTTTTGAGCACTAATGGCGTCAGGGTCAGGACGGTGTTCGCTATGATCGCACTGTATGCACTCAATGTACTCATCAGGCTCTGGGGTGACAATATTGACCTGTACGATAACGTCTAGTGCTTGGCATTTGGGGCAGCGTACCCCAGCCAAGAACTGCCGTTTTGGACGAGTGGATTGATAGCGCATTTATGCCTCCTGATCCATATTAGACTCATCATTTTGGGCAAAGCCGCTATGACGTAGCAGCGCCTCGATACTGGCGCTGCGCCCACGGAAATTCTCGAAGTTAGTCTTAGCAGGGAAGCTACCACCAACGGACAAAATAGTCTCGCGGAACGCTTTACCCGTAGTAGCATTAAAGATACCGTCCTCCTCAAACTTGCTAAAAGCGTCCGCCGACAATAGCTCAGCCCACTTATAAGAGTAGTAGCCCGCCGCATATCCGCCTGCAAAGATATGACTAAAGCCATTGGCAAAACGATTGTAATCAGGCGTCTGTGTAATAGCGATGTCAGCGCGAACCTCGTTGAGCGTCGCTAAGATACCGTCATAATCAAGCGCTGGCGTATGCGCATGTATCAATAAATCAAACAGCGCGAACTCAACCTGACGCAAGGTTTGCATACCGCTCTGGAAGTTTTTGGCCCCAAGTAAAGCATCAAGCTTATCTTTGGGTAAGGGCTCGCCTGTATCGACATGACTACTAATGAGCGCGATACCCTCAGAATCCCACGCCCAGTTCTCCATAAATTGACTAGGCAGCTCAACGGCATCCCACTCAACGCCGTTGACTCCTGCGACATCGCCGACACTGACTTGCGTGAGCAGATGATGCAAGCCATGACCAAACTCATGAAACAAGGTGAGCACTTCGTTGTGCGTGAGCAGGCTTGGCTTACCGCTGAGCGCTGGCGTAAAGTTACCTACCATAAAGCAGACCGGTAGCTGCTCATATCCTTGCTCGTTATGACTGTAGCGAGACTGAAAGCCGCTCATCCAAGCGCCGCCACGTTTGCCGCTACGAGCAAATAAGTCAAAGTAAAAGCCGCCAACTAAGCGATCATCGTTATCGAACAATTGATAAAAACGCAC
>NZ_JBQQFC010000335.1:0-2430 GCF_052258445.1 Psychrobacter sp. T6-1 | reverse complement strand
TGTGTTAGACCGCGTAGTACTAAGCTATTTAGTATTCTTGAGATTAGCGAACTCAATGAAAGTAATGCTTTATTGACGGACAAAAACAACGGCTATTGCAATCCTAACGATAGTAATGACTATGTCAGTGAAGGTCGGGTAATTACTCAGATGACGTTTGTACGACCTGAGAGCAGTGGTATTTTCTCTCAAGAAGGTTCAGGTACCTCGTCTAACAATGTTGAGCCTGCGACAACTGGGGTCAATGCCGCTATTGGCTGCACTACCTTTATAGGTTACGTCACTTCAGTCATACCAGCACTCTCTAGCGCACCATTGGGTAATGCGAGTAGCAATGATACTACTTCTATCGCGGGCTGCTTTAAGCAGATGCGTACAGGGTCTACTACTGTAGACAGTTGTCTGACCGCACTGAGCGTGCCGTATCAAACCCAACAGCAGACTTATATTAACCAGCCAGTTGGTGTGACCTGTGTTTCTGGTAACTAGAATTATTTAAGCGGCTGCTATGTTTAGCGCGCCAGCTTAAAAGCAATAGATGACTAGCAGTTTATTTATAACAGCAATCAATATTTAGGGATGATTACTATGAGAGTCTTGAACAGAATCACAACTGATAGAGTCCACCCTATTATGAAAGGCTGGCCTATCAAAGTATTATCGACAGTCGTTTTGGCCTGTATGGCAACGAGTGCTGGTCATACTAGTGATCGTGAGATCTATCAAGCGGCGCAAGGGGGTAATGCCTCTATTATAATGATGCTCGATAACTCTTTAAGTATGGATGAACAAGGCGTTAGGCATATTCAAGACGATTATCCAGATGTCGCACTTTTCAACTTGTATGCTGCAAACGAACCTGTACGCATTTATAACGATGCTGGTACTAGCATTGTTGATAGTAGTTTGTCATATAGAGTGATTTATAAATTAGATCGCTTTGGAAATAGATATTATGACCGTATATCACGTTTGAAAATGGCGCTTATTCCACTGTTTGCCAACCCTAAAGGCACCTCAGGGTTCGGTCCAGATGAGGATTTGACTAAATACAAAATCGGTTTGGGTAGCTTTTTTGGAGGAAGTGGTGCAGGTGGTGGAAAAATAGATACGCCAGCAGCAGATCTGACGCTTCCAAATAGGAAAGCGCTTATCAATAAGATTATTGCATTGAGCCCAACGACATATACTCCGATAGCGAATGCTTATGCCGAAGCTGGCGCGTATATGCTAGGGACAACCACAGTCAGTCGATCAACCCAGACCGAAATACGATACGAAGCAGTTGGTGCTTCAGTTGCTGAGCGCGGAAATAGAGATAGTTTATATAAATGTAATAATGTGAGTTCAGAAGTTTCTACTATTGGTAGTAATAAATATTATGAGTGTGTTGGGGGGAGCTACTCTTCAGTCGTTAGTCAATTTAACACTAGAAACTTAGATCCCTCTGTATTAAGTAGTAGTACGGTTTATTCTCGTAGAAGTGGAGACGTCACTTTTTATTATAAGCAAATTGAGGTACCAGTAGAAGTAGTCAATCCAGCAAGTGGTTTTTTGCTCTCAGATAGTAGCACTAAAATAACTAGTGGATTAAAGTATGATTCACCTATGCCTAATGTTGCAAACCAATGTGATGGTTACGGTGTGTACTTTTTGACGGATGGTGAGCCCAACAGTGTTTATTCAGAGCCAAACACTAAAAGCCTGATGAATACGAGCTTGGTAGGAAGTTCGCTGTCTGTTAATAATGTTAGCAACCCTGAGCTTACCTCTCTAAGAAGCTATTACTATTCGGGCATAGATCCTCGAACCAGAGCCAACGTCGGTAGGCCTGAATGGGAGTTGATTGGAGAATATGCAAAAGCATTAAACAGTGACAATAATTCTAGAGGAGATGCGATTGCGACCGCAACAGCAGGATTAGGCAGTGTATATAGAGAGCTATCAACACTAGAACAAACTTCATTCGAAGGAAAACCTGTCTATAACTGTGATGATGCTAATATTAATAGTATAGACGCCAAGAACCTATGTAAGCTTGGTGAAAAAGGCCAGGGCTATGGTGAAGGTGGGTTTGATTATGTTGCTGGGTCGGTAGATATTGCCGAGAGTGTTAAGAACTTCGTTAGAGACGTAGGTGAAACTGAGATTGCTCCCATATCAGCAGGCACGATGTCTGTACCGCTTGACAGTCTAGGGGGACTAGAATCGCGTCAATTTGCTTATTTACCTATACTCGAGCCTCTCCCTGGATCATCCAGACTATGGAACGGCAACCTAAAAAAATACAAGGTTAGAAATGCCACTTTGCTCGGTGGTAATAATAATTTTGTCTTCTCTAATAACAGTGGTTTGTTTGCAAAAAATACTTATGATTTATGGAATACTGTTGCTGCCTCAAGACCTGACCGAGGTTTGCCGCAAGTGGGC
>NZ_JBQQFC010000334.1:0-2435 GCF_052258445.1 Psychrobacter sp. T6-1 | reverse complement strand
ATCTAATCTACGTCAAAGACTAACGCTTATTCTATAAAAAAGCGGTAGCTCTAACCATTGGAGCTGCCGCTTTTTTTGTTGGTACTTGTTTACTTTTGAAGTATCTCTACTAGTAAATGAAATATCATAAATCTACCTTGCAGTTATAAAATTATTTAAGACGTGAAACATCACTATTACTCATCATTATTTTGAATGTCAGTCTCATGAAACCATGACTCCTAGTTGGCCCCACTGTCTTAATAGTAGACGCAATCATAGACAGTATAAGGGGTGTAAGAGTTCTCCACAGTTGCTGTGGATAACCCTGTGGATAACTAGGGACTTGACAAGCAATTGCCTTGGTAGCTTAAAGGGTAAGGTAAAAGTGGTCACTTTTTATACAATTTATTTCTCTATTTGAATCAATTACTTACAACAAAATAGTAAAGCAATAAATTTATTTTCGATATTTTTAAAATATTTTTTTATCTTGTCAATGTTTCACAACTGCTCAAAAACAGCACTTTATTCGCTGTGGACAACTTGCAAAAATATTGACAAAGTCCTCTTATTTATATCTCAAAACTATCATTCAAATAGTACTCACTTATGTCTGCTTTAGTCGTTGATGTAGGCGACAATCATTGTCGTCTGCTCTACTCCAAAGCGCGCTAATGAGCTTGGAATTTGCTATAATTACCTCATCAAATAACTCTATAGGACGTTGAAAATTAGCAGTTTACTATCCTAGTTTTTAGCTTGATACGTCCGTTAACTTTATCTTATTTTACTGTATAGTAGACTGATAACTAAGCGTTATCCTCTATCTAAATACGAATGATTGGTTATCCTTAGCTGATCGAGATATTCAGCAGTCATGTTTTACCCTGACTGCCTCTTTGTTTTCAAATATTTTATTGATAAAAAGGAATCCATTATGGATGACAACAAAGCCAAAGCCCTAAAAGCGGCTCTAGGTCAAATCGAAAAGCAATTTGGTAAAAACACGATTATGCACTTGGGCGACGACTCTGCGGTACTTGATGTAGACGTTGTGTCAACGGGCTCTTTGGGCCTTGATATTGCGCTTGGCATAGGCGGTCTACCCAAAGGCCGTATCGTTGAGATTTACGGCCCTGAGAGCTCGGGTAAGACGACGATGACTTTACAAGCGATTGCTCAGTGTCAAAAGCAAGGCGGCGTTTGTGCCTTTATTGATGCTGAGCATGCTTTGGATCCTGTTTATGCGCGCAAGCTGGGCGTTAATACCGATGACTTACTCGTGTCGCAGCCTGACAATGGCGAGCAAGCGCTTGAGATTACCGATATGCTCGTGCGTTCAGGTGCAGTCGATATGATCGTA
Source organism: Psychrobacter sp. T6-1 (assembly GCF_052258445.1). NCBI lineage: Bacteria > Pseudomonadati > Pseudomonadota > Gammaproteobacteria > Moraxellales > Moraxellaceae > Psychrobacter > Psychrobacter sp. T6-1. The sequence continues at coordinate 1,090 of NZ_JBQQFC010000334.1, read as the reverse complement.
ATTGACTCGGTTGCAGCCTTAACGCCGCGTGCTGAGATCGAAGGCGAGATGGGCGACTCACATATGGGCTTGCAAGCGCGTTTGATGAGCCAAGCATTACGTAAAATTACTGGTAACGCCAAACGATCTAACTGTATGGTTGTCTTTATCAACCAGATTCGTATGAAAATCGGTGTCATGTTTGGTAGCCCAGAGACGACGACTGGTGGTAATGCATTGAAATTCTACGCCTCTGTACGTATGGATATTCGCCGTATTGGTGCGGTCAAAAATGGTGATGAGATCATCGGTAACCAAACCCGCGTCAAGGTCATCAAAAACAAAATGGCACCGCCGTTTCGTCAAGCTGAGTTTGAGATCACTTACGGCGCGGGTACCAATCATCTAGCAGAAGTCATCGATCTAGGTGTTGAGATCGGTGCAGTCGGCAAAGCAGGCTCTTGGTACAGCTATGGCGATGAAAAGATCGGTCAAGGTAAAGCCAATTCTGTCCTTTATCTCAAAGAAAACCCAGCAGTTGCTGAAGAGATCGAAGGTAAGATTCGCGCTGAGAAATTAGGGTCGGTCAGCGATGCTATCGTTGAAGAAGATGATGATACGATGCTAGACGCGCCAGAAACTGACGCCGTTCAATAAACTGTAGTTATAACTATTGTATTATGCATATTAAAACATTAGCTGAAATATTGGCTGAGTCAGACACTGACTCGGCCTCTAGTGCTACGCCTAAACCAAAAAAAGCATCTAAAGAGCGCATTCAAAAAAACAAACCCTCCTCTCAAAATAAGCTTTCTGCCCAGAATCAGGTTTCTGATAGCAACGCTGAACCATCACAATCGAAGCGTACGCTTGCAAAAAAGAACAATGACACCAAACCTCGAAAAAAGCGTAAAAAACGCTTTCATCCCGCGGCTAGCTTTACCGCTGAACCTACTGATGCTGAGCTATATAAAGATCCTGACTCTCAAAGCATTCGCGATATTTTAGCTGAGGTCAAACGTGATGTGTCAGCTCACAAGCAGCATAGCGAAACGGCAGATAAAGAGCCCAACTCAAATAGCCATATTAATAATAACGTCAACTTAGAGCC
>NZ_JBQQFC010000333.1:0-2442 GCF_052258445.1 Psychrobacter sp. T6-1 | reverse complement strand
ATCTAATCTACGTCAAAGACTAACGCTTATTCTATAAAAAAGCGGTAGCTCTAACCATTGGAGCTGCCGCTTTTTTTTGGTAATTGTTTACTTTTAAAGTATCTTTACTAGTAAACGAAATATCATGAATCTATCTTGTAGTTGTAAAATAATTTAAGACGTGAAACATCACTATCACTTATCATAATTTTGATTGTCCGTCTCATGAAATCCCGTAAAACTATGACTATCAGCTAGCCCTACCGTCTTACTAGTAGACGCAATCATAGACAGCATAAGGGGTGTAAGAGTTCTCCACAGTTGCTGTGGATAACCCTGTGGATAACTAGGGACTTGACAAGCATTTGCCTTGATATCTCAAAGGATGAGATAAAAGTGGTTACTTTTTATACAATATATTTCTATATTAAAATCAATGCTTTATGAGTAAAAATTTAAGCTTTAGAATTATTTTCAATATTTTTGAAATAATTTTTTTATCTTATTCATGTTTCACACGTACAAAAAAATAGCTACGAATATACTGTGGACAACTCATAAAAACATTGACAAAAAAGTTATTTTTATGTCTTAAAAACACCCTTTTTACTGACGTTAAACTATCTATTTTTTTACTGTTGCAGACGACAATCACTGTCGTCTGCCCTACCTTTTATCGCGATAACAGACTTGGATTTTGCTATAATTACCTCATCAAATAACTCTATAGGACGTTGAAAATTAGCAGTTTACTATCCTAGTTTTTAGCTTGATACGTCCGTTAACTTTATCTTATTTTACTGTATAGTAGACTGATAACTAAGCGTTATCCTCTATCTAAATACGAATGATTGGTTATCCTTAGCTGATCGAGATATTCAGCAGTCATGTTTTACCCTGACTGCCTCTTTGTTTTCAAATATTTTATTGATAAAAAGGAATCCACTATGGATGACAACAAAGCCAAAGCCCTCAAAGCGGCTCTAGGTCAAATCGAAAAGCAATTTGGTAAGAACACCATCATGCATTTAGGTGATGACTCAGCAGTACTTGATGCTGACGTTGTGTCAACGGGCTCTTTAGGGCTTGATATTGCACTTGGTATAGGCGGTCTACCTAAAGGCCGTATCGTTGAGATTTACGGCCCTGAGAGCTCAGGTAAGACGACGATGACCTTGCAAGCGATTGCCCAGTGTCAAAAGCAAGGCGGCGTCTGTGCCTTTATCGATGCTGAACATGCTTTGGATCCTGTCTATGCGCGCAAGCTGGGCGTTAATACCGATGATTTACTCGTGTCGCAGCCTGACAATGGCGAGCAAGCGCTTGAGATTACCGATATGCTCGTGCGTTCAGGTGCAGTCGACATGATCGTTATTGACTCGGTTGCCGCCTTGACGCCACGTGCTGAGATTGAGGGCGAGATGGGCGACTCACATATGGGCTTGCAGGCGCGTTTGATGAGCCAAGCATTACGTAAGATTACCGGTAACGCCAAACGCTCTAACTGTATGGTTGTCTTTATTAACCAGATTCGTATGAAAATCGGTGTCATGTTTGGTAGCCCAGAGACGACGACTGGTGGTAATGCATTGAAATTCTACGCCTCTGTACGTATGGATATTCGCCGTATTGGTGCGGTCAAAAATGGTGATGAGATCATCGGTAACCAAACTCGTGTCAAGGTCATCAAAAACAAAATGGCACCGCCGTTTCGTCAAGCCGAGTTTGAGATCACCTACGGCGCGGGTACCAATCATCTAGCAGAAGTTATCGACCTAGGTGTTGAGATTGGTGCAGTCGGCAAGGCTGGCTCTTGGTATAGCTATGGCGATGAAAAAATCGGTCAAGGTAAAGCCAATTCTGTCCTTTATCTCAAGGAAAATCCAGCAATAGCCGAAGAGATCGAAGGTAAGATTCGCGCTGAGAAATTAGGGTCGGTCAGCGATGCTATCGTTGAAGAAGATGATGATACGATGCTAGACGCGCCAGAAACTGACGCCGTTCAATAAACTGTAGTTATAACTATTGTATTATGCATATTAAAACATTAGCTGAAATATTGGCCGAGTCAGACACTGACTCGGCCTCTAGTGCTACGCCTAAACCAAAAAAAGCATCTAAAGAACGTATTCAAAAAAACAAACCCTCCTCTCAAAATAAACTTTCTCCCCAGAATCAGTTTGCTGATAGCAGTGCTGAACCATCACAATCGAAGCGTACGCTTGCAAAAAAGAACAACGACAGCAAACCTCGAAAAAAGCGTAAAAAACGCTTTCATCCTGCGGCTAGTTTTACCGCTGAACCTACTGATGCTGAGCTATATAAAGACCCTGACTCTCAAAGCATTCGCGATATTTTAGCTGAGGTTAAACGTGATGTGTCAGCCCACAAGCAGCATAGCGAAACGGCAGATAAAGAGCCCAACTCAAATAGCCATATTAATAATAACGTCAACTTAGAGCC
>NZ_JBQQFC010000332.1:0-2449 GCF_052258445.1 Psychrobacter sp. T6-1 | reverse complement strand
TATAACGAATATTGCGCTTTGTTATTGCCGCGATACTATAGGTATAAAGACTGTATTTTGAACAGTATATACGCTAATAGCACCATAACCGGAAGCTGTAATAAATGGAATGCCTCATGACAAAGCAGTCTTTTACATCTTATTACTATGAGGGTTTTATCGCTATTATTCAAGTGGGGTTAAGTAAACGGCGATAAAACTTAACAGTGAGGGTATAAGCGGTCATATTTAGGCCAATAGGGGGTTTTTTGCAAAATTTGGCATAGGTCACTGACAAAATCTTTGGATTAAGCAGGGTTGTCTATATCGATAAAGGTGACAGGCAAGCCAAAATGCTTAGATACCAGCTCCCCTAAAGCATCAATGCCGCCGCGCTCTGTGGCATGATGACCACAAGCGAAATAATCGACACCAAGCTCACGCGCGCTATGAGTGGTACGCTCCGATATCTCCCCTGAGATATAAGCATCACAATTCATAATAGCGGCTTGCTCTATCATATCCTGCGCGCCGCCTGTACAAATACCAACGCGTTCGATAAGTCTAGGCTTATTGTCTGCATAACTAGGGATATGTAAAGGCGTACGTTGTAGCGCTTTTTGGATAGTGGCTTTTAGATCGTCGGCACTTTGCGGCGTACAGGTAGCGATATTGCCAACAGGATGCGTCTCATGAGGGTAGAGTGCCCCTGTTATACTCAAGCCTAATGTCTTTGCTAACATAGCGTTATTGCCAATAATGGGATGAGCATCAAGCGGTAAATGGTAGGCAATAAGTGAGATGCCATGTTGCATCAGTTTGCGGATACGTCGACCTTTCATGCCTGTGATCGTATCGTCTTCGCCTCTCCAAAAGTAACCATGATGTACCATAATGGCCTCAGCACCAGATTCAATCGCCGCATCGATCAGTGCTTCACACGCAGTCACGCCAGTAACGATGTGCGTGATAGGACGACCTCCGTCTACTTGCAACCCATTTGGCGAGTAGTCTTTGAACGCATCCGCTTGCAGGTAATCATCACAGAACTGCGTCAGCGCTTGCGCGCTGATAGGTACGTTTGATGTTGATACTTCTTTGGTATGCGTTGTCGTTTTAGTCGTCATAACTTCTCCTAACCGTACCGCTGTAATAATCGTAAATAAAACTTATACAGTATTTGTTTAGTTGTAGTGTTGCAAATGGGTAGATAAGCACAATAACGCAATAAGAACACGATGAGTTACCTTTGTATGAATAGGGCCTTTATAATTTATGCATATCCGTAGGCTCAGCGTATATTATTACTAATTATTAGCTTTGCATAATACAAATTATAGAGGTTTTGTATGTCGTTATCTCCAAACACCAATAAAAAGTCATCACTGTGGAAGTGGGTGCCGTGGGTGTTATTGTTAATCGTAAGCGCTGGGTTTGTCTGGTTGTTTACCAGTATGCAGCAGGCGCCCTCACAAGCTTGGGAGCCGCCCAAACCGCCCGTCATTGAGCAGCCTAGTCCCAACCTAAATACCCCTGTCCCTGTGTCATCGTATCATGATGCGGTTGCGCGTGCGTCGCAGTCGGTGGTTAATATCTATACCACGCAGACGATGGCAGAGCATCCGTATATAGATGATCCTGTGCTGCGCCGCTTTTTTGAAAATCATGGCGATCAGCAGTCTCAAGGGGCTACTAACCTAGGCTCTGGCGTCATTGTATCAGAAGATGGTTATATCGTAACCAACGCCCATGTGGTTGAAAAGGCCGATGAGATTACGGTTGCCTTTAGTGACGGCCGCAAAAGTCGCGCCAAAGTCATCGGCACTGATCCTGATAGCGATCTAGCCGTAATTCGCGTCGATATGACGGGATTGACGCCATTAGGGTTTCGCGAAGAGCCTATTCGTGTGGGCGACCTAGCTTTAGCGATTGGTAACCCATTCGGTGTCGGGCAGACCGTTACTCAAGGTATTATCTCAGCCACAGGTCGTACTGGTCTGGGTGTCAATAAGTTTGAGGATTTTATTCAGACGGACGCGGCGATTAACCCGGGTAATTCAGGCGGCGCACTCGTCGATGCTCGCGGTGAGCTGGTCGGTATCAATACCGTGATATTCTCCCGCTCTGGCGGTTCGATGGGTATTGGCTTTGCCATCCCAACGGCGCTCGTTGAGCAGGTGATGAATGCACTGATCAAAGACGGTCGCGTGAGCCGCGGCTGGCTCGGGATTGAGATTCAGTCGCAGCTGCGTGATCCCACTCAGCTTGAGACTACAACGGGTGTTGAGGTATTGAACGTCGTACCACAGGGCCCTGCTGCCAAGAGCGGCTTGCAAGTGGGTGATATTATCCTCACTATCGATGGCGTTGAGATGACTGATGCTAATACGCTCATTCAGTACGTGGCACGCAAACCGCCAAATACTGCGCTCAATACACAGATTCTACGCCGTGGCCAAAACGCTGAAGT
>NZ_JBQQFC010000331.1:0-2465 GCF_052258445.1 Psychrobacter sp. T6-1 | reverse complement strand
ATCATGTCATAGCTTGCGGTTTGAATATTGACCGGAAAATGCTCGCGATGACGTATCGCCCAAGCCAGCTTTGGATCGCAGTCTAAGTCCAAAAATGGGGATTCAGGCTCGACGATTTCGTGCGCACCAAAACCATAAAAACGCATGAGCCAATCAGCCTGATACAGACGGTTTTCGCGTACCATAGGGACAGGCGTGCCAATCGCTGGCAGGCGAGTGTCAGAGAGCATCGGTACGTAGCCTGAGTAGTAAACACGCTTGAGATCATACTCTTTATAAAAATGGCTAGACAACTGAATCACTTGCAGATCCGTCTCATTACTCGCACCTACAATCATTTGGCTGGTTTGACCCGCTGGTACAAATTTCGGTGCTTTTTTATGCTTTTTTTGGCTCTCGCGGATGGTGATGATTTCAGTCTTTACCGTTTCCATCGGTGCTTTTAATTCGTCATGCGACTTCTCAGGAGCAAGCAGTGCCAAACCTGATTTGGTCGGTATTTCAATATTAACACTGAGACGATCCGCGTACAGACCTGCTTCTAATAAAAGCTCTTTTGAGGCCCCAGGAATGGTCTTTAGATGAATATATCCATTAAAGCGCTCACGAGTACGCAGTATCTTGGCGACCTCAACCAAGCGCTCCATCGTATAGTCACCACTCTTAAAAATACCTGAGCTCAAAAATAGCCCCTCGATATAGTTACGACGATAAAACTGCATGGTGAGATCAACCACTTCTTCAACGCTAAAAGCCGCGCGCGGGGTGTCATTGCTTTTGCGAGAAGTACAGTATGCACAATCATAAATACAATGATTGGTGAGTAAGATTTTGAGGAGGCTGACGCAGCGACCGTCTTCAGTATAGCTGTGACAGATACCTGTCGCTGAAGCATCACCCAAACCGCCGCCTTGATTTTTGCGCGTGCCAGCAGATGATGAGCAAGACACATCATATTTGGCCGCATCGGCTAAGATGTTGAGTTTGCCTTGAAGTCTTTCGTAATTGATGGTTGCCATAGAGGAGATTACCAATTCGTTAGTAGGGTGCTATTTTACCAAAATGCTCTGTAAGTCACTGTAATCATGAGAGAATTTTCCAAACAATACGACAAGTAGTGTCGTATTATGAATATGTAAGGTGGTAAATAGTGGCTTTACATATATTTTAGAAGCTAAGCTTTGTAGCTTTATCCATAAGCCATTTTTCCAGTAGCCATTCTAACCTTGAGTCTATAAACTCATCAGAATAATATTTTAAAGAAAATCCTATGCTAAATAAGTTTAAAAAAAAATCAGCATCTCAAAAGTTTGATACGTTTCTAAATGTCTCGTTGATATCCTTCATCATTGTACTCAATTTTTTGGAATGGCAAGGTAGAGGTTTTCCGCAGGAGTCGGAACTGCAATACACTGAGGGTATCATCACTGATACAGGGTTTAGTATAGCCTTACAATCTATCGAAGACCCCAATCAGATAACGCTTTATGGCTGTAGCTATAATGTGCTTGGTAGTATTACCTCTGGATCGTGTATAGACCCTAAATATCTTGAACCAAGGCTCGGTAAAGATGCAAAAATTGGATGGTACTATCAGCCCGATTTTTTAGGCGCATCCAATAAATTACCACAATTAGTTGTTTTAGAAGTTGAGGGAGCAGAGGAGGATCTGCAAATAACCTACGAAGATACTAAAAGCCTAATTTTCGATCAAAACATGATAGGAGTGCTCACTACGTCAATCTTAGGTTTTGGTTTTATCTTTTTTATGACAAAACTTAATAATATAATTAATAGACCAATTCTATATAAAGAAAAATGATATTTTCTAAATCTCAGATATTTTTGTCACTGCATCAAGCAGTTATATCCTAAGCTTAAAGCAGCGTTTTACCATATCCATGAGCAAAACGCTATCATAAAAAAAGGTCTGGTGGACTAAATGCTTAGCCCACCAGACCTTTTATCAACTTTAATATTTTTTTATTTTTAACCTCAGTTTTATTTTTATTGAACCTTGGCGCGTATGACCATAGTATTGCCAACTTGCTGGATAGTTTGGTAACTATCACCGCCAGTGGTAGCAAGCGTTGGTAATAGTTTGTTTAGTGACAATAGCTGTACGCCATTCGGCAGTGACACCATTGCCTTGATATCATTGACTGGCTGCGTGGTAGTATTGGTATAAATAGTGTGGTAAGAGTCCTTTATATAAAGTAACTAATCAGCTATTTAATTAAAATTGAACTGATTATTTACTAAATTTAAGGAATTAAAACAGTAGCATTGTGTAATTTGAATAAAAAAATACCCCAAATGATCAAGTAAACTCACCTTAATCAGTTGAGGTAGGTTAGCGAAGCTAAGGCTGAGCTAAATTAGCTATAGATCACTTTCATGATCTCATACTCGACCACGCCTTTTGGCGTTTCGATACGGGCTTCGTCACCCTCAGACTTGCCAAT
>NZ_JBQQFC010000330.1:0-2469 GCF_052258445.1 Psychrobacter sp. T6-1 | reverse complement strand
GCGATTGCTTTTTCTTTTAATGAGCTGATTGAGCGCACTCTATTTTGGGAGGCTTATACTCGTCAGTATCCAGAGAGTTATTTCATTGATGAAGCCAAATCGCTATTTGAGAAGTATCGCTATTTAGTATTTTTTGGTTCAGAAAATACGCAGTGGACGGATGATACTATTCGTGAATTTTATGACAGTAAAGATGAGCAAACTATGCAAGAAGTGGCTGAGATTCCCAATCAACTTTTGGCAACAGACGCACAAATCTTTCTAGATTTTATGACGTTGTCAGACAGCGAGCGGCAACAGCAATATCCTATACCGCCTACAGACAATAGCAATGACAAAATGAATAAGCGAGCGCTTGCCTATGCGCAGCTCGCGCAAGCGTTATCACTGACCTCTCCTTGGCGTACGAGCAATAAGAGTTGTAGCGCTGGCGTGATTTGTGTAGATAATGACGGATAAACAACGACGTTAAATAAAAAAACGTTTGATAGAGCATACTATCAAACGTTTTTTTATATCAAAAGCAGATAGGATTTGTGCTCTATAGCGTCACTTTGTCCAAAATAAAATCAATATCTTTATCGCCGCGCCCTGATAGATTGACTAATATAGTCTCATCAGGCGACATGTCTTTTGCCACTCGCATCGCATAGGCAATGGCGTGTGCGGTTTCAAGCGCTGGGATGATACCCTCTAATCGTGACAACGCCATAAAAGCGTTCAAACACTCGCTATCGGTTGCCGACTCGTAAGTCGCCATATTCTTATCTTTTAGTAGCGAATGCTGCGGGCCGACGCCTGGATAATCAAGACCTGAGGCGATTGAATGCACAGGCGCAGGCTCGCCCTCTTTATCTAGTAGCACGTAGCATTTAAAGCCATGAATCTCACCCTTGATCCCAAGCGTCATCGTCGCCGCATGATTAGGGGTATCCAAGCCCTCACCCGCAGGCTCGACGCCTACCTTTTCAACGTCCGTATCACCCAAAAAGCCACTAAAGATACCGATAGCATTGGAGCCGCCGCCAACACAAGCGACTACTTTATTAGGTAATTGACCAGTCGTCTCCAAGAACTGCGTACGCGCTTCACGACCGACTACCGACTGAAAGTAGCTGACGATTTCAGGATAAGGCGCTGGCCCGAGCGCTGAACCAATCGCAAACATACTGTTATCTAAATCACCAAGATAGGTCTCAAACGCGCTATCGACCGCTTCTTTTAGCGTGCCTGCGCCGCGCGAGACGGGTACTATTTTGGCACCTAAGATTTTCATTCGGCTAACATTAGGATGCTCTTTTTCGATATCGACCACGCCCATATGGATCTCACACTCGACGCCCATTAGCGCCGCTGCGGTTGCTAACGCCACACCATGTTGTCCTGCGCCTGTCTCGGCGATGACTTTAGTTTTGCCGAGCTTTTTGGCGAGCAGTACTTCACCCAAGCAGTGATTAATCTTGTGCGCGCCCGTATGGTTTAGGTCTTCACGTTTAAAATAAATCTGCGCGCCGCCGCAATGCTCGGTTAAGCGCTTAGCATGGAATATCGGGCTTGGCCTGCCAACGTAAGTCTCGCGCAGACGTTTCATCTCTGCGATAAAGTCGTCTTCTTTGATGATCTCACGAAAGCCTGCTTCAATCTCTTCCATAGCTTTTTCCAATTCGGGATGACCGATCTTGCCGCCAAACTCGCCATAAAGACCGTCGCTGCTGGGCAGGAGTAATTGATGTAAGCCGTAACTATTTGCCGCATTGTCAGTCGTCATGTTTTAACCTTTTGGTGATCTATTTTGAGATGCTGTCGTAAGCTGATACAAATTTTAGGGCAAGTGTTATAACAGGTCAAGGAGCACTTAAGGCTTATTTATTACGGCTTGAGAAATAGCTAATCTCTATGATTTAAATGCGATCTTGATTTCATCGAACTTAGTAAATCGCCGTTCTGAAACAATAACGACACTTTTGTTTGCTAGACTCTCGCCTATCAAATTAGCAAAATTTTAGAGAGCACTATGCAAAGACGTAAATTTATAAAATCTATGGGCTTAGGGGTCGCGACGGTCAGTGCATCGGTCACCATGAGCGGCTGCCAAACCCTCGCCAAACAGCCAAAACTACCTAGCACCGTGACTCAAGCGGGTCACTTTGACAATATCATCGTCGGTAGTGGTTACGGCGGCGCGGTATCAGCACTGAGACTCAGTGAAAAAGGCCATAAAGTATTGATATTAGAGATGGGTATGCGCTGGGATAGAACGCCCGAGCACGATACGTTTTGCAAAATGATTACTGCGGATAAACGCTCGAGTTGGTTTAGTAACTTTCCCAATGCGCCTATCCCGATTCCCATTCCCATCCGAAAATACCCTGGCGTGTTAGATTTAATCGAATATGATGATATGAAAGTCTTCGCAGGACGCGCTTATGGTGGCGGCTCTATCGTCAATGGCGCGATTGCTATCCAGCC
>NZ_JBQQFC010000329.1:0-2478 GCF_052258445.1 Psychrobacter sp. T6-1 | reverse complement strand
ATGCTTGCGCTCAATCAATATCCTAATGTAACCATTGAGCGAGATTATGATTTGTCCTTGCCTGAGCTTATTGCCGATAAGGATCAGCTGATTCAAGTGGTTTTAAACCTGATTAATAATGCTTGCGAGTCGATGAGTGAAAAGATTTATGATACGTCTGTTCAACCAGCCACACTTCGTATTCAAACGCGAGTTGCCTTTCAGCATACCATCGGTCATCAGCAGCACAGACAAGTACTGCAAGTTGCTATTACAGATAATGGTTTGGGGATAGATCCTTTGCTTATCGAACAAATATTTTTCCCGATGGTGACTCACCGCGCAACTGGTACAGGTCTTGGACTCTCCATCGTACAAGATATCGTGCATCGCCATCATGGTATGATTGAGGTGACATCAGATTACAAGCAAGCGCACACATGCTTTACGCTGTATTTACCTTTTGAGCAACCGAGCGATACCGTCGGTACCTCGTAAAACATCACTTAAGATTGCCCTTTAGGCTTTTTATATGACTGAAAATAACTTTCATAAATCTTCCGCAACGCTATGGCTAATCGATGACGATGCGGCCTTGCGTCTCATTCTCGCCGATACCTTTACCGATGCCAATCTCAATGTCGTCAGCTTTACTCAAGCAAAAGCGGCCTGGACACGGCTTAATGATATATTAAAGGAGCGTGAACCCACATCCGAGCTGCCCGATGTGATCTTGACCGATATTCGCATGCCGATGATGGACGGTTTATCCTTTAGCGATTGGGTACGCCAGCATTTCCCTGATCTACCCATCGTCATTATGACCGCGCACTCAGACATCACCTCAGCGATTAACAGCTATCAAGCAGGCGCGTTTGAGTATCTGCCTAAGCCTTTTGATTTAGACGATGCGGTCGCAACCATTTATAAAGCTATCGATTATCAGCCAACAGACAATGCCAGTCCTCAAAACTGCACTGAAGATAATAAAACCACTACGATAGAAAATAAGACAAGTAAAAAAGATAAGCCAGTCGAGGTAAAACCTACTTGGCCACTCAAAAAACAGGGGCAAGATAACACCGCTCAAAGAACTAACAAACCCCACCTCAATCCTAATCCCAATCCCAGCGGCATTATTGGTCAATCGCTCGCGATGCAGACTGTCTTTCGTGCTATCGGACGTTTGGCACACTCCCCTATTACCGTCCTTATTACAGGGGAGTCAGGGACTGGCAAAGAGCTGGTGGCAGGCGCACTACATCAACACTCACCGCGCGCGCAGCAGCCTTTTATCGCCTTAAATATGGCAGCCATTCCTCATGATTTGATTGAATCTGAGTTATTCGGACACGAAAAAGGCGCGTTCACAGGAGCCACCACGCGTAGGCAAGGACGCTTTGAGCAAGCGGATGGCGGCACGCTATTTTTAGATGAGATTGGCGATATGCCGTTTAGTACTCAGACAAGGCTGCTACGAGTCTTGGCAAATGGCGAATTCTATCGGGTTGGTGGTCAACAGCCAGTCAAAGTTGATGTACGCATCATCGCCGCTACCCATCAAAACCTTGAGCACTTAGTTGAGCAAGGCAAGTTCCGTGAGGATCTATTTTATCGGCTCAATGTGATTCGTATGCCGCTGCCACCGCTACGTGCGCGTATCGATGACATTCCAGCATTAGCGGAGTATTTTATGCGGCGCGCCGCTGAGCAAATGGGCACAGAGCCCAAGCAGTTACACACAGATGCCATGCGCATGATGCAAGGGTTTGAGTGGCGCGGAAATGTTCGTCAGTTAGAGAATGTCTGTCTATGGCTGACCGTCATGACCACAGGCGATACCGTTATGAGCGAGGACTTACCGCCTGAATTACTTGCTCAAGTCTCTACCAATACCGCCATACCAAATGATGCGCAAAGAGATTTGACTCAAAACAGTCAACCGCTATCGATAGCCGCACAATCTGATTCCGGTTATAGCGAACGCTGGCAACAAGTCTTGTCCGAATGGGCGCAGCAAGCCTTGCAATCAGGCGCTACCGATATACTGCAAACAGCAACGCCTGAATTTGAGCGTATCCTTCTGAGGGCAGCACTCAGGCATACCGGCGGCAAAAAAATAGCAGCGGCCAACCTGCTTGGCTGGGGACGCAATACTTTGACGCGCAAATTACAACAGCTCGATATACCGCCCTAAGCGTATCGTCAAGGCACTTAAAATGATTTAATACCAGTTAAGCGCTATCAACACAAAATTAAATAAGGCTAAAAGTAAAAATAATTGTCAAAAGGGGTTGTCAAACGACTCAAACTCTATATAATAGCCAACCACTGAGACGCACTACCGAATCAGTTATTCGTCTTGAGCGCGTTTGAATCTAAACGTTTTTGATGATAGAGTAACCAAAATGGGGCTGTGGCGGAATTGGTAGACGCACCAGATTTAGGTTCTGGCGCCGCAAGGTGTGAGAGTTCGAGTCTCTCCAGCCCCACCATTTT
>NZ_JBQQFC010000328.1:0-2480 GCF_052258445.1 Psychrobacter sp. T6-1 | reverse complement strand
AAATTACAAAAGTTACATAATTCAATGTTTAATTACCAAATCAAACGATACTTTTAGAGGTGATTTAGTACTATTTGATTCTTAAGAATAGTATTAAAAACAATTAATTAAAGCTACTTATAACCAAAGCCACCTATATTAACAATTAAAGGAGAATTTTATGTTTCGTTGGGCTATCATCTTTGCCGTTGTCGCACTTATCGCAAGTTTACTTGGATTTGGCGGCGTTGCAGGCTTATCTGCCAATATTGCTTACGTACTATTAGCTGTAGCTGTTATCTTATTCATTGTGGCCTTTGTCAGCCGCAAGATGTAGATCTGCAAAAAACTTATTCTTTATAATCAAAAAACCGTCTTCTAAGGAGACGGTTTTTTGGTTTAAGCATACAAGGACTCATAATCTCAAAGAGTTTGTAAGTACAGATTATAGTCTTTTAGGCTGAATAATATATTCCATGCGCTTAGCTAGGCGAATATCATGACTGGTAATACCGCCAGTATCATTCGTCGTCAAACGTACTTCGACGATGTTATAAACGTTGCGCCACTCGGGATGATGCTCGAGCGCCTCAGCATAAAAAGCCGCTTGATTCATAAAACTCATAGCTTCGATAAAATCATTAAAGTGATAGGTCTTGACGATACTGCTGCCATCACGCTGCCAGCCTGCTAGATCCTCAAGCTGCATATCCACTTGTTTATCAGATAAACTACTCATGATGCTGTCCTTATGATAGTGATAAAAAAGTTAAAATTTATAAGAATAGATACAACAGGAGCGAAATCCGTTGAGTACATATTAGAATAAGCTTTTATACTTAAACTAAATCTTTGTACTCAGGGTGCTTGCTGATATATGAGGCAACAAACGAGCACTGCGGCACGACTTTTTTGTCGTTGTCACGCGCATAGTTTAAAGCGTGCTTGACCAGTGCTGAGCCCACACCGCGCCCGCCTAGAGCTGCAGGCACAATAGTATGATCGTAGACGAGTGTGTCGCCGCGTTCTTGGTAGCTGATGTAACCTGTCTTATTGTCGATAGAGGTCTCAAAACGCTTGGCATCTTGGTTGTGGGATATATCTAGTGATTCATTATTATTCATATCTCTCTCCGTTTACTAAATGACTTATTTTAATATAAAGCTGATTAAGCATAGAATAAAGCATTACGCATGACTGGTGGCAAATATTTACTCAGACCACGCGCGGTTGGCACAGCCTTGGTGACCTCTTTATTCTCTACAGCTTGCATTGTTAAGTGTGATTGCCACTCAGCAGCGCTTGGCTTGCTAAAATGATGAATACGCTTAATCACCTGTTTGAGCTGCTGACCAAAGCTGCCAGTATTGTATGGTAAGCCGTATTTTTTGCATATCTCTTGTACTTGCGGGGCGATGCGCGTATAGCGATTGGCTGGCATGTCAGGGTAGATATGGTGCTCAATCTGATGCGATAAATGACCGGTCAAGATATGAAACCACTTGCGACCTGTAAGGTTACTTGAGCCTAGTATCTGTCTGGTGTACCAGTCGCCGCGGCTTTCATGGTCATCAAGATGGGTATAAATATGAGCCTGCTCGGTAAAGTGACCACAAAATATCACCGCCCAAGTCCAGACGTTACGTACAAGGTTAGCAGTCACGTTACCGCTAACGGTCATCATAGCACTGCGAGTACCAAATACCAGTCCTGAAAGCGCAGGAAATGCCACGTAATCTTTACCTACTTGCCGCTTTATTTTGCTAAATAATGCCTGAGACTTAGGCGTCATAATATCGACCAAGCGCGCGTCATCGGCGTATTCATCAACACTGATTTGAATATCGTGAAACGCCACCGCCCACTCAAACCCTAGTGCTAGTATCGCTGTACTCAACAAGTTGTTGCGATCGCTTGGCGTCCAAGACTGCTCGTCGGTCACTCGAATCAGATGATAGCCGACATCATGATCACGACCAACAATATTGGTAAAGGTATGGTGCAAATAATTGTGCGAATGCTGCCAGAGCGGGGCGGGACAAACAATGTCCCAATCAAATTTTTGACTGTTTAGATGCGGATGCCCCATCCAGTCATATTGACCATGCATGACATTGTGCCCAAGCTCCATATTGTTGAGTATCTTGCTAAAGCTTAGCAGGGAGGTGCCTAGTAGCCAGAGACCCAACTGCTTACGGCGTGAAGCGGGAATAGCGGCAATGCTAAGCACAGCGCGTGCTAGAGTTTCGCTATAAACGACCGCGCTATAAATACGCTGAATATAGCGAGCATCCTCCAAGCCAAGAGAAGCCATCACCTCTTTGTATAAAGCGTCTAATTCATCAGCCATAGCTTTAGTTTGTGCTTTTGATAGCGGCGCAGCGCTCAAGGTAGGGTAGGGCTTTTGCGGCCATAGCTTGTCATTAACGGGCGAAAAAGACGCAGTAGGCAGCGCAGATTGAGCACTAAACATAGGCGGTAATAAACGCATAAAAACTCCT
>NZ_JBQQFC010000327.1:0-2490 GCF_052258445.1 Psychrobacter sp. T6-1 | reverse complement strand
ACTGAAATAAATAGTTAAATAATTAGACGGCTCGTAAACTGTGTCCAAACCGCCTAACTATATTTAACCGTTACTACGTTGCTTAAAAGTTGAAAAAACAAACTTGAGAAGTTTCACATGAAACAAAGTTGATTTTCATGTTCATAAAGGTGCCCTACTTCTGCTCTTCTAAGGCCTGTTTGAGCGTCGGTTGTTTAAACTTATAGCCGGCGTCCTGTAGTGCTTGTGGCAATACTTTTTGACCATCGATAAGTAAGGTCGACATCTCACCAAACATCAGCTTGAGCAAAAATTCTGGTAGAGTAAAGATCGTTGGGCGATGTAGCCAGGCGCCAAAGGTTTTGGTAAAGGTATGATTGCTCACAGGATTGGGTGCGGTTAAGTTGTAGACGACAGCAGGTGTATCAGTAGTTGTCTTAATCGCATTGTTCTGCGTTACTTGGCTACTAGCGGCATTATTTAGATGCTGCTCAATAATAAATATCGTAGCCCCTACCCAGTCCTCACGACTGATCCAGCTCATGATTTGCTGGCCATCACCCAGTTGTCCACCAACACCCATTTTAAATGGCAGCATCAGTTTATCCAGCATACCGCCGTCAGGATGCATCACTACGCCCGTACGTACAATGGCGACAGGTACACCATAGGCAGTCGCTTTGAGCGCGAGTTGCTCCCACGTGTCACAAAGTTTATGAGCAAAATCTGTCTTGTAGTCGCTGCTCTCAGTTAATGGCTTGTCGCCTTGGGTGCCATACCAGCCAATCGCTGAGCCACTCACCATCAGTTTAGGCTTGGTGCTACTACGAGCAACGTATTCCAGTAATGATTCGGTTGGTTTCACGCGGCTGGCGAGCAATTGCTCTTTGCGCTCATCGCTCCAGCGCGAGTCGGCGATACCTGCTCCTGCTAAATTCAATATCACATCGAAGCTATCATCGCTCTTAGCAAGCTCATCATAGCTCATCATACTGACGCGGCTTGGATGCGCTTGCGTACTATCACGAGTGAGCCAAGTAACATGCACCTCTTTATCGTCGCCTTGATAACGGCTGATGATCTCTTGACTAAAAGCACTACCCAAAAACCCTGAACCACCGCTGATTAAAATCTTCATCATATCTTCCTTATTCGTTATGATTTGTGCGTTATCTATGTTTGCTATAAGCACTATCTTTATCAATATCCTGTGCTTTTCTAGCGCTATTGTCAAAACAGCTTTTGGTGAGTTTAGGTAAGGTTAAGTAGCCCGCTACTATAGAACTCGTACCGCCAAACACCCCACCAATGAGCATAAATCCGAGTAAAACGCCAACTTCTAATAAAGATCCGATACCTAGGTATAGCACGATAAAAGCCACGTAGAATGCTGATACTAAAAACCCTGTCAAAAAAGTAATCTCTGTAGCATTTTTTGCGCTTTGCTTAAGCCTGATAAAGGCTAATATACAAGCGGTTATAAATGCGGGTAAACACCCAAATAGTCCAACGAATATTAAAGGTTGAAACCCTATCTGCGCAAAGCTCGCCTCTCTAAAAACAACCAAAACAATAAGCTCTGCTATGAGTCCACTGATGACACTACCAAATCCTGAAAATAATAGGACAACCTGTAAATAAGGATAAGCGCTATTGTCTATATTCATTATATTTACCCTAAAAAGTGAGTCGTTCATTTAGTATAAATATAGCGTTGGTAGTGACAATGAATTAACTACGAATTCACTATGGATAATATATAGAACTTTATTTTATTAGTTTCTGTCAAAACAGAAAACAGTACTCAAATTTTTTATTTTAAATAACACAGTTTCACTATTAGCGTAAAACCTTTTTAATACTAGCGCCTAGTTTTAGTACCTTTTTTAGTATATTGGTCGGTAGTTTGAGCATCTCAGATGACCAAGTTGTGAGCGTGCTGACGAACTCTTGCGTATCACGGATACGAGCTTTTACTTCGCTATTCTCATGTTCAAACTCAGGACTATTCATCAGCTCTTGCAAGAATTGAACGGTCGGGTCCAGCTCACGCTTTTGCCGCTGGGCGACGATGATACGCGCCAGCTCCCAGACATCAGTATTGGTCGTAAAGTGATCGCGGCGATCGCCTAATATCGACACCTTTTGCACCAATCCCCAGTTCTGTAGCTCTTTGATGCTGTTAGAGACGTTTGAGCGTGCCACGCCTAGTGTTCCAGTGATTTCTTCGGCATTTAACGGCTTGCCAATGACATAAAGCAAAGCATGAATCTGTGACATCGTACGGTTAACGCCCCATTTAGAGCCCATTTCGCCCCAATGTAAGATAAATTTTTCGGTGACAGGGTTTAGTTTCATAATAAATAAATACTCTTAACTTTTATGAGTTCTTTGAATCTATACTGCGCTATTCTTTTATTTCTGTCAACACTGAAATTAAAGAATACACTTTTTTATTTAACGGTCTCTGTTTCACGCTATATAGCCAGTCCAATATAAAAAAGATACAGC
>NZ_JBQQFC010000326.1:0-2492 GCF_052258445.1 Psychrobacter sp. T6-1 | reverse complement strand
TACGGATAATAATTGGCTGCGCGGTGGTAATACTAGGGCTTCAAAAGATCTAGTGACTCAAAATCACCCTCATCATCCTGATGGACAGCATGCCCACGCGCTATCAATGATCACTTCTTTGGCTGAGTCGCAGCATGAGGGTTTGGAGCAGTTGGTGATAGGTTAGACTGATATAAAATCAAGATAAACAAAAAGGTCATATCAGTAGTCTTGGTATGACCTTTTTTTATTTAAAATTTGCTTTTACCCCACATAAGGAGTCTATTTCCAAAGTATTTGTTTAAAGCGGCAAAATTCTTGTTAGAATAAATGCCATCTATTTTTAGTCTGTAAGCTGACCTATGCTTGTCACCACCACTACCTCTTTAGTTAAACCCTTAACCATCCTGCACACCTCTGACTGGCACTTAGGTCGCAGGTTGTATGGACGCATGCGTTATGACGAGTTCGAGGCATTTTTGGGCTGGCTTGAGAGCACCATCAGCGCCCAAAGTGTCGATGTACTCATTGTCGCAGGGGATATTTTCGATACGATGACGCCAAGCAACCGCGCGCAGGCTTTATATTATAAGTTTTTGGGTAAAGTATCGACATTATGCTGTGATCATATCGTTATCGTCGCCGGTAACCATGACTCCCCAACTTTTTTGGATGCGCCAAGCCAAGTCCTTAAATTCTTAAATGTGCACGTTATCGGTACTGCTTGCGATGATCTAAACGATGAAGTCTTAGTATTAAATGACAAAGACGGTAGTCCGCATTGTATTATCGCCGCCGTGCCTTATCTACGTGACCGCGATGTACGTAGTAGTCATGCAGGCGAGTCCATGGACAGCAAAGACGCTAATGTCATAAAAGGCATTCGCGCGCACTACGATGAGGTTGCACGATTAGCGAGGGACGCGCAAAAATCATTAACCCGGGAACACAATCGCCATATTCCTATTATCGCGACTGGTCATCTGTTTGCGGCAGGTAGTAAAACGACACAGGACGACGGCGTAAGAGATCTTTACGTGGGCAATCTAGGTAAAATATCAGCTGAGATGTTCGATAAATGCTTTGACTATGTCGCGCTTGGTCATTTGCATGTACCCCAGCGCGTTGGCGGTCAAGAACATATTCGCTACTCAGGTTCGCCCATTGCTATGGGCTTTGGTGAAGCAAAGCAGCAAAAGCAAGTATTGCTCGTGCAATTTGGCGACGTGCTATCTACTGTAAAAAAATCGCCTCACTCCTTAAGTGAAACCGTTTTAAAACCTGTCAAAAAAACGATTACTCATACCAATGATTTGATAGATGATTTATTTGGTTTTGAAGCGCTTAACAGAATTGAAGAAGAAACGACTCAAACGCTAAGCTATGAAAATTTAGACACCTCTGAAAGTTCAGACACAAAAACGCTCTACTCAAATGAGAGTAATAGTATGCAAGTGATCTCTGTACATATACCTTGCTTTCAAAAGTTAGCGCAAATCTCAGGGGATCTGAGCGTTATAGCAGATACTATCAAATCACTAGAGCCAGCTGACTCGATTTGGTTAGAGGTGGTTTATACCGGTGATGAGATCGTCAGTGAGCTGCGTGAGGACATCAACACGATGATAGAAGGCTTGTCTTGCGAAGTGCTCAAAATCAATAATACTCGCACCTATAATAAAGTATTAAACCAAGAACAAAGCTCTGAAACGCTACAAGACTTAAAAGTAGAGGCAGTCTTTGAGCGCTGCCTAGATATGCATGAGATCGCCGACACCCAGCGCGACTCACTACGGGACGCCTACCAGCAAATACTTCATAATATCTATCATGATGATAGCCGGGCTGAGTGATAATGTACTCTTGTTTTGAAACTCTCATAACTCCATTTTTAAGACCCCACCATGCGCCTAATTGAACTGCGACTCAAAAATTTAAACTCCTTAAAAGGCGAATGGCATATCGATTTTGCTGATTCTGCCTTTATTAATGAAGGCATTTTTGCGATTACGGGACAAACGGGCGCGGGCAAGACCACGATTTTGGATGCGGTCTGCCTAGCGCTGTATGGGGAGACGCCGCGTATTAATAGTATTAGTAAGAGCAGCAATGAAGTCATGACGCGGCAAACGGCAGAATGTTTCGCTGAGGTAGTGATTGATTTAAACGGTATCCACTATCGCTGCCGCTGGGGACAGCGCCGTGCCTATAACAAGCCAGATGGCAATTTGCAAGATGCCACTCATGAAGTCGCCAAAATAAATCTCGCCGATGCGTCAAAAGGCGATGAGATTTTAGAAAATAGTATAAAGAACACTAAAATCAAGATTATTGAATTGACGCGGATGGACTTTCAGCAATTCACGCGCTCCATCTTACTTGCGCAAGGCAGCTTCTCGGCATTTTTAAAGGCCAAAGCGGACGAGCGTGCGGACATTTTAGAAAAAATTACTGGCACGGACATTTATGCCACCATCTCAGAGCAGGTCCATGAAAAAAAGCGCTTTGAGGAA
>NZ_JBQQFC010000325.1:0-2498 GCF_052258445.1 Psychrobacter sp. T6-1 | reverse complement strand
TCCGCTGCGCCATATTTAAAACTTAAGCTTTGCACAAGTTTCGCCTCAAACATTAGCTTGTTTGGGGTTTTTTTGTGTTTGTATCATCGATTTTTAACAATTATCTTTGACGACGGTGTGCACATAGTCTGACTTATAGTTTGTAAGTGTTTTGAATCTATAACCTTTTATATTCATAACGTGAGTAATGTTCCGTAAAAATTAGAAATTTGTTAACCTTTTAGAGCGCATTTGAGGTAAAATATAGCAGAATACATTTGTGCACTGGTTTTAAACACGGAGGTTTTATATGTCAGAGTCGAGAGCAGAAAGTCAAAAAGTAGCCATGGTAACAGGAGCACTAGGTGGTATCGGTACCGCTATTTGTGAAAAACTGCTAGCTAAGGGTTATCACGTCATTGCTACTTTGAGCAAAGAGGATCCAGAACGCACCAAAAAATGGTGTGATGACAATGGATTTGACTCAAGCCGCTTTGAATTTCTTGCCGTTGATTTAAGTGATCACGAGACCGCTATGGCAAATATCCAAAAAACCATTGATAAGTATGACAACATCTATGCCTTGATAAATGGCGCTGGTATCACCCGCGATAGTAGCTTTAAAAAGATGAGCTTTGAGCAGTGGAAACAGGTTATCGATACCAATTTAACCTCGCTATATACCATTGTTCACCCCGTCTTTGTCAAGATGTTGGCGCAAAAAGAGGGCCGCGTTGTCAACATCAGCTCGATTAACGGTCTGCGCGGTCAGTACGGTCAAACCAACTACTCTGCGGCCAAAGCGGGCATTATTGGTTTCACCAAAGCTTTAGCTTATGAAGGCGCAACCTCATCAGTAACTGCAAACGTCGTTGCACCAGGCTACACCTATACCCCTATGGTAGAGACTGTGCCTGAACATATTATGAACAAGATTAAAGAAACCATTCCGATGAATCGTTTGGCAGGTGCCAACGAAATTGCTGCAACTTGTATGTACCTCATTAGTGACGAAGCTATCTTTGTCACAGGCGAGACCATATCAGTGAACGGCGGACAGTATATGTCCTAGATTGAGTATTATTAGGTCATATCTGTTATACTATTAAGTCAAATTTTTATACAACCCATGCGCGGAGAAGCAGTATGTCACAGCAAAACCCTCAAGATTTTATGAATCAGTTCAACAACATGAGCGAAAACGCTCAAAAAATGTTTGAGCCTTGGACTAAATTGAACCAAGCCTTTTTAAAAAACGCAGAAATGATGACTGAGTTCTCATTAAACACTATCAAGTCCTACTCTGAGATGGGTCTTGAGAACATGCGTCAAGTGTCTGAGATCGACTCACCAGAATCTGCTGAGAACTTCAGTAAAAAACAAGCTGAAATGCTAAATACTATCAGCCAAAAAATGCTAGCAGATGCTAAGCGCATGACAGAGCTTGGTAGCAGCATGCACGATGAAGTGATGCAAGTAATGGGTGACGTATATGGTCAAACCAGTGAGCAGATGCAAAGCAACATGCAAAAAACTGCTGACCAAGCGACCAAAGCGGCACAAGAATACTCAGCTAACATGAACAAAATGGCTGAAAAAGCAACTGAGCAAGTTTCTAAAGCCACAGCTGCTGCTAAGCAAACTGCTACCAAGGCAACTGAGCAAGCCAATAAAAATGCTAAAGAGTACACTGAGAACATGAAAAACATGACTCAAAAAGTCAAAGAGCAAGCAACCAAAGCCACTAGTGCTGCGAGCAAAGCTCAAACGAATGCCACCAGTAAAACTGCTGCCAAAACCAACACTAAGTAATTGTTTAGTTAGCACAGTTTTATGTCGTCATTATTATATAAAGGTGGGTAAGAGAGCTCTTTCCCGCCTTATTTTTATGGTGTTGGCAATATGCGCTTTTACTACTAACATAAGCTTTTACTACTAAATAAGCTTTTACCACAAAATAAAAAGCACCATTAAATAGCTCGTAACATCAGATAATTTGTACCATCAGATAAACAATGGATAAAGATATGGATAATCAACAGTCCGGCGACCACTCAGACGACAATAAAAATCAGTCATCACACGACTCAACTACCGAAGATACCAACAACTTTGGGTTCAATAGCTTTGGTCAATATTATCTAGATCAACTAGATCAGATCAATAAGATGAATCAATCTTTTTTTGACAAGTCTAAACAGACGGCCAATCCTTTTGAAGCCAATATGAAGCTATGGCAAGACTCTATGAGTCAGTTTGGTCAATTCATGACTCCAAATATGGCTCAGAGCGCTGATGAGTCGCCATCAGATACCAGCAACGCTATTGACGGTATCACTGACTTTACCCAAAAGTTTATGAGCGAATCTCTAAAGCGTGCAGGTCAAGACGACAATATCAGCCAATCCATTATGCTCAACATTATTGATGGGTGGCAGAACCTGACAACGGGCGTCACTGAAAAAAGCCCGACAGCCTTGATTGAAAAACAGATGATGCTATGGCAGCAGCAAGTACAG
>NZ_JBQQFC010000324.1:0-2524 GCF_052258445.1 Psychrobacter sp. T6-1 | reverse complement strand
TAGCAATTATTGGGATCCATCTCACCGCTAAACATACGGCGAAATTCCAAATCAGCGACACGTTTTTCAGCTTGATCAAGCTCGCTTTGTACATCTTTAAGTAGAGATTCATCCTCAGCTTCTACCGCCAGCTCAAGCATTGCCGCCGCATCCTCTAGCGTAGTCTCAAGCGATACTACCACCTCAATAACGCCATCGAGCTGGCTTTTTTCTTTGCTGATTTTGGTGGCGCGCTCAGTGTCATTCCATAGATCAGGACTCTCCATTTCTAAATTGACTTCCTCGAGGCGCTCTTGCTTACCATCAAAGTCAAAGATACCTCCGGAGATCCTGTCCGCGTATCGATAAGTCTTTGATTTGTTCTTGGTAGGGATTGATTTCCATTGATTTTCCTGTTGTCTAATAATTATTTATGTGTTTTAAAATGGTTCACGAAAATTCTATTTAAAGAATTTCCCTTGCAAAGCTAAAATTACAGTGTAATTTTTTGACGCTTCTCAGGGTTAAAACCCAGCCTACGTCAAAAATAATTTTTATTAAGATTGATGTTGTCGACTACTCATTACAATGACATCACTGAGTAATTATAAGCTAAATCGACCAATCCTCAACCGCCCAGCGATGTGCTAATGCATGCGCATGCAAAGCCTTGTCAGGCGACACGCAAACTGCCACATCCGCCCATTCAAGTAGCGGGATATCGTTTTTGGAGTCTGAATAAGCATACGTTTTCTCAAATTTAATGCCGTTCAACTGTTTTTTATCGATCCATTTATCCAGATGATAAATTTTACCTTCTTTGAAATTGGGCTTGTCATTAAGCTTGCCCGTATAACGCTCATCGACGATCTCAAGAGGCGTTGATAATACATTGGCGTCCTCTATCCCAAAACGCTTAGCGATGGCAGAGACCACAAAGTCATTGGTCGCTGAGATAATCACCACGTCATGACCTTGTTCAATATGATGACACAATACCTCCATCGCTTTTGGTCTGATATGCGGCTCAATCTCTGACTTGATATAGTCTTCGCGCAGCTCACAAAGTCTGTCCATCGGCAGAGTGCTCAAAAACTGTGCGACAAATTCGTTATACTCAGTGGCATCAAGCGTGCCTTCAATATAATCGTTATAGAATTTTTGATTAGCAGTGCGATATTCGGCTTCGTCTACAAGGTTGTGTTTGACGATATATTCGCCCCATAAATAATCACTGTCGACATCAAGTAAGGTATGGTCAAGATCGAACAGTGCTAACGTACGTAAATCGTTTGCAGATGATGTGCTCATATTGAAATCTCAGAAATAACAAAATTGGTAAATAATACACGCAAAAGTTGAGTAAATAGACGACTAAGTACGTAAAATCATGCTAGCTTACCATCATGTCTGTACAACTATAAAGTACAACCACTCAATACAAGCCAAATGACAAAAAACGTTATGAAACCTATTAAGCAAAAGCCAAAACCGAGTGTGTTTGCCAAGCCTCGGCGTCCTGCACGTTCAATCAAAGAGATTAGGCGTCGCCGAATGGGCGAGGAGTATCAATCCTTTAGCGAGCGCCTCGTATATGCGCTATTAAATGGCGCACTTTATGGATTTGGCGGTTTAGTTATCGACTTAGCTATCGTTGTTATTCGCTCAGTGCTAGGCATAGGTAGCGGTGATATATTTTGGTTATTTACGCCTGCGCTGTGTTTGCTGGGTATTATTATCGGTTTTGTCGTTGGTAAAAGCTCAGGCGCTGATAGCGTTAGCGCCTTGAATCTAAGTGATAGCGCTCATAGCAAGCCTTATAGTAATGATTACTCAGTACGCCACGATGTCTTTCGAGGTATGGTCTTTGGCATTGTTATCTTTGCTATTATTTGGCTGGTTATGATGCTAGTGGTATAGAGCCTTTTGTATATAATTTTGCAAAAAAGCCTCTAGTCTGACAGAGCTTTACTCTGGCTGCTCAATCTCAACCAGACCGGTCTTAAACTTTTGACAGCGATCTGCATAATGCATAGCAGAGAGCTTTAACATAGCGGCTTGCTCATCGCTCAAGGTTTTGACGACTTTGGCAGGTGCGCCCATCACAAGAGAATTATCTGGAATCACTTTGCCCTCTGTCACCAATGCCTTGGCACCGATGATACAGTTTTTGCCGATTTTGGCATTGTTTAATATCACCGCACCGATACCGATCAAGCTATTATCATCAATCTCACAGCCATGCAACATAGCCAAATGTCCGATAGTCACGTGATTGCCGATTTTAACCTCGATGCCTGTGTCAGTATGAATCACGCTATTTTCTTGTACATTACTATAGTCGCCAATATGAATGCGCTCATTATCGCCGCGAATAACCGCGCCAAACCAGACGCTAGCTTGATGACCTAAATATACATCGCCTATAACGCGCGCCGTATCAGCGACCCAGCCGTTAAAAGGGCTGGCAAATTCAGGCTTTTTTTCTAAATATTGATAAATCATAACGTATCCTTGTTAATTATAAAAAAGCATTGTAGGGCGT
>NZ_JBQQFC010000323.1:0-2535 GCF_052258445.1 Psychrobacter sp. T6-1 | reverse complement strand
TTAAATTATTATGATTAAGTTTACTATTACCCTCGTCTTCTAAGTGTGGTTAGACCTTTGCCAAAATAGCTTATTAGTAATAACAGGGTTATTATTATCAAGATAGGATAATTTCCCATAAGCATAAAGGGCGTGTTACCAACCCGTGCCTGTATCTCACCACGTAGTACAGTACGCTCAAACTGCGGTGCGCGTTTTACAATACGACCTTTATGGTTAATGATAGCGGTAACACCAGTATTGGTCGCTCGAATAAACCAGCGCCCGTTCTCAAGCGCGCGCATTTGTACCATTTGCAAATGTTGCAATGGTCCTGCTGAAGTGCCAAACCAGGCATCGTTAGAGACGGTCAACAAAAAGTCAGTATCGATGGCATTTTTACGCGTGGTATCTGGATAAGCTACCTCATAACAGATAGCCGTCCCTATATTGTGTTCACGCACCTTTAGCGGTGACTGCTGATCACTACCACGACTATAGCTCTTAATATCCTGACTACCGGCCAAACTTGGGAAAATATCGAGCACGCCTTCAAATGGAATATACTCTCCAAAAGGCACTAGACGCTGCTTCTTGTATAGGCCTTCCGCTTCTACACCTCGAGCAATCACGCTATTGTAAAATGGGGGATACTTATCCGTACTGGCATTGAATGCCGCTTTATCCTTATAAGGGATACCAGTTATCCATGTCGTATTGGTCGCATTGGCCATTTCTATCATTTCACTAATAAAGCCCGCAGCCTCATCCTGAAACATCGGAATAGATGATTCAGGCCACACCACCACATCACGTCCCCACTCAGTGCGCGTTAACTTCGCATAAATCTTTAGCGTTTCTACTTGATATTGCGTCAGCCACTTTATATCTTGTGAAATATTACCTTGAATCAATGACACTGACAGATCAGGTGTGCCCTTAGGTTTTGTCCATTGCGGATTGACCAGCCATAATGATGTGCTAATGGCTAATAACAGTACAGAAACGACGGCATAACTACTGCGTCGAAGCAGTAGCTCTACTAAACTTGCAGCCAATAGTATGGCAACAAAAGAGACGGCAAAAACACCAGCAACGGGTGCTAAGGACGATAACCAATACTCTTCAGTAAATGCATAACCAACAAATAGCCACGGAAAGCCTGTGAATAACCAAGTTTTTAACCATTCTTGTAGCACCCAAAGAGCAGCAAATGAAAAGGGTTGTTTGCCTACCATACGGTTAAAGACTAGTGCTAAAAATCCATGAAACAGTCCCATACCGAGACCCATCAATCCAATCATAATCAATGCGAGCCACGTTGGAGTATCGCTATAATCATGGATGGCAGTATAGAGCCAAAAGCCGCCGACGCACCATAGCCCCATACCGTAAGCTTCACCGATAATAAAAGCGCGACGACCACTCATATTTGGTACCAACAGCGCATATAAAATCGCTGGTGACACTATTGCTAGCGGCCAGAACCCATGAGGCGCTAGCGCAAATAAAAAAATAGCCCCTGCAAGCCATGCTGCTACTAGCGTAAACCATAGCGGTAATTGATTTGAGTGAGTACTCAAACGCTTTTGTAGATTAATAGTAGACAGGCGCATCGCAAATTATCCAAAATTATGAGTTTTGAATTTTTAGTCAAAATCCAAAACTCGGATAGACCTGTTAATACTACAGGCAGCATTTCAAAATGAAAACTGCTTATGATACCAGTCCGCACTGCTCAATGGATAAATTTACGTACTCCGTTTGATGGGTTATTATGCTACATTACCAAACGATATGAAGTGTTACTTGACCTTCTATAGCTCACAATATCTACAGTACATGAGAGAGCACTATGACCCCCTTAAAAATAAAATCCAGTCTTATATTCAATCGTTATCTGTCTAAGGGGTTGCGTAGTACGTTAGTATTACTTGCCGCCTCATCACTATTTGCTTGTAGCCAACCGAGTAGTGGCGTATCTGATGCAAGCACAACATCGGCATCAACTGAAGATGTAGTGACTGTTCCGAAGACAGCTGAACCAAACGTTATAAATACTCCTATGATGACATCAGTAAGTAAACCAGACCTACTAAAAAACGTCTCAGCCACTGTCTATAAAGATGCCAATTGCGGCTGCTGTAAAGAATGGATAAGTCATGCAGAAGATAATGGTCTAAGTGCAACCGCGCAAGATGTTGCGGACTTAGCCGTATTTAAAGAGCGCTACAGCGTTCCAAATGAAATGCGTTCTTGCCATACTGTAGTCACTACTGATGGTTACGTCTTTGAAGGTCATGTACCCGCTAAATATATGGCGCAGTTTTTAGAAAATCCGCCAGTACAAGCTATGGGTCTTGCCGTACCTGGCATGCCTGTTGGTAGCCCAGGTATGGAGTATCAAAATAAATTCATGCCCTATCAGGTTATGCAGCTCAATAAAGACGGGACGACCCAAGTTTATGCTGATATTGAATCGGTAGAGCAGCAATTATAGTGTGTTAGCAGTTAAGAATACTTTGATTATAGTGTTAGCGTTAAAAGTAAATGAGG
>NZ_JBQQFC010000322.1:0-2544 GCF_052258445.1 Psychrobacter sp. T6-1 | reverse complement strand
AGTCAATTTGAGGTCGCTGCAGAGTATTTGGATCAGCCTTTTACCTTGATGAGATCAGGTAGTGGATTTACGTTAAGTAATGCGGTTGATGAATTCACAGGTCAGCTTAATGTAGCAGAGCAGTTTAAGGGCACAAATGGCGATATCCAGATTACAGTACTTGATCTCCCTAATACTCAACAACCTATAGCAATTACTAAGCAATCTATACAGTTTACGACCAATAGTATAAGTAATAGATTAAAGGTAGTAGAAAAGGGGGATTTGAGCGGTATTATCCAGCTGTCTATAACAGGAACCAATCAACAACAGGTTAGCTCCATTCTAAGAGAGATCGTCATATCGTATGTCGAGCTCAGTGAAGCACGCAGCACTGAGGAAACTACCAAGACAGTTGGGTTTATGGAAACCCAAATCCCTGTACTCAAACAAAAGCTTGAAGATTCAGAAGGAGTATTTAATAAATTCCGTGAAAGATATGGCACTATCGATGTCGGCCGAGAAGCTGAGCTATTATTGACAGAGAATGCGCAAATTGATACTCAGCTCAACGAGCTTAAGTTAAATAAAGCCGAGCTGACTACTTACTATACCAATGAGCATCCGCTAGTCATTCAAATCAATGATCAGCTCAGAGTGTTAAATGATAGAAAACAAGTTATTAACAATACGGTTGCAGGCCTACCTGAGATTCAACGAGAGTTTTTAAAGTTATCAGAAGACGTTGCTATCAACCGAGAAATTTATCTCACCATGCTCAAAAATTATGAGCAGCTCAAGATCGTCGAAGCGGGACAAACAGGATATGCCCGTATCGTAGATTTGCCTGTAGATACATATATTCCTATTGCTCCTAACAAGACGCTTATCTTGCTGGCAGGACTCTTATTTGGCGCTTTGCTAGGCTTTATGTCCGTACTGCTAAGACACCTCATAAAAAGTGACGTCAAGGATCCTAATGGACTAGAAGATAGAATGGGCGTGCCCGTACTAGCAATGATACCGCGCTCACAACCCCTCAAAAATCTAATCGATAGTAGACATTCAACAGGGCGACTGCTGACTTATATTGATAAGAGCAGCTTAAGCTATGAAGCTATCAAAAGCCTGCGCACTTATTTAATGCTCGGTCAACCTGCAACAACTAAGGCCCGAGCGGTTGGTGCAGATACTACTCGTGGCCGAGTTATCCTTATCACAGGAGAGAGTCCCAACGGTGGTAAATCCTTTATTACAGCCAATCTAGCAGAGGTCTTCTCTCATCTTAACAAAAAGATTCTCGTGATAGATGCAGATATGCGTATGGGTAATTTGCATAGTGTATTTGCTATAGAGCACAACTTTGGTCTAAGTGAGTACTTCAACTTTGAGGCAGACTCGGCATCTAGCATCACCCATGTGACTGCGATAGATAATATCGACTTTATTCCGCGAGGACATAACGCGCATGATCCTTCATCCTGGCTGGCGAGTGATAGGTTTAGTGAGTTGATGGCACAACTGGTAGGACATTATGACTACATCATCATAGACTCACCGCCAGTACTGGCCGCCTCAGATGCCGTTATTATTTCGCAATATGCAGATACGGTGCTGATGGTAACTAAATACAATGATCCGCTAGAGGAGCAGTTGGCTTATGCCATCAAGCAGATGGAGAAGGCAAATACCACAGTCGATGGTATTGTCATCAATGATATGCAGCAAAGCAAAAAAGACAAGCGCAGCTACTATTACAATTATGAATATGGCAGTAACTCATAGCAATGAATTCATAGCATTAAACTTGTAGTACTGATTTGGGCAGGTAAATATCATGATTGAGAAACTAGAATATAGTGATAGTTATCAGGTAAAAAGCCATGGGCGCTATCAAGTGACGCAGTGGCTGTTGTCTTTACCGCGTAGCATAAAACGCCTCATCTTGATAAGTATTGACTTAGTCATATCAGTCGCCTGCGTATTTTTTGCTTTGTCTTTGCGTTACGGGTATATCGCGAACCACATTAGTCCCTTTGAGCTTTTTCTCTACGCTCTACCTGCTGTGATCGGCTTATATGCCATTGGATTTTATAGAAGCGTTACCAGAGTATTTTGTGATGCGGCTATGCATCAGGTGCTAAAGCTATTTATAGCGCTTATTATATTTTATCAGGCGATTAACTATGTTGAATGGATGTTTATTGTTCCGCGTTCAACGCCTTTCTTATTTTTATTCTTATTGTTCATCTGGTTGTGGGGTAGTCGTTTAGGTATACAAACCTTGCTTAATCATACTCAAAACGGACAGCAAAAAACGCGTTCTGATAATTACTCCTGCGAGAACATCATTATATATGGCGCAGGTTCAGCGGGCAAAGAGCTTGGCGATGCCTTAAAACGCTCTTGTAAGTATCACGTAGTCGCCTATATTGATGATGACCCGCATCTGGTAGGCGCTTATCTATTGGGCAAAAAGATATACGCAGCAAATGATTTGATTGCTTTAATCGAGAGACTTGAGGTCGCACAAGTCTTCGTCGCATTGCCATCGGTTAGCCGAGT
>NZ_JBQQFC010000321.1:0-2574 GCF_052258445.1 Psychrobacter sp. T6-1 | reverse complement strand
AAAAGCTAAAAGCTAAAAGCTAAAATTTAATAGTGATAAATGAGTTGTTAGAATCATCTAGCAGCTCTTTTTTATGAGTTAACATATTCATAGGGTCACTCAAACTAGGATATATTATGAAAACTATCCATCATCCTGCAAATAAACGTGGCGGCTCCTATCAGGGTTGGCTAAAATCTAAGCATACCTTTAGCTTTGGCGACTATTACGATCGCGCGCGGGTCGGCTTTGGCGCACTTAAAGTCATTAACGATGATCATATCGAAGGCGGGCACGGACTTAGCTCACACTCTCACCGTAATATGGAGATTGTTAGTATTCCATTATCGGGCACGCTGTTGCACAAGGATAATATGGACAACGAGAGTATCATCAAAAGTGGTGAGATTCAGATCATGTCAGCGGGTACAGGCGTCGTACATTCTGAGAGTAATGTCAGCCTAGATATACCTGTGAAGTTCCTACAAATTTGGCTAGAACCTAACAAAAAAAACGTCACTCCGCGCTATCAGCAGGTCAGTATTATTGATTTGCTAAAGCATAACCAATTCGCTCAAGTGCTATCACCAAATGCAGATGACGCAGGCTTGTGGATTTATCAAGAGGCGTGGTTTAGTGTCGGTGAGTTTGATGCAGGCGTGACCAAAACTTATGCCTTAAATGACACCAGCAGTGGCGCTTATGTCTTTATGATTTCAGGCAGTGTGATTATCGATGGCACTGTATTGCAGCCGCGTGATGGCTTGGGTATTACCGAGACGAATAAGTTTGCGATGGATGTCATTAGCAAGGCGCAGGTACTGGTGATGGAAGTGCCAGTTAGATAACTATTCTAAGAATATAGGTTAAGGATAAAAACCATGTCTCTTATGTCCAGTTTCAAAGGTGTTTTGGGCGAAACCGTTATTAATGTCGCTATGTGGCTCAAGCTTGAAAAAGACATTTATCATCGTCTAAACAATATTACCTTGCCACTAGCTAATGACGGTAGTACCCAGATCGATCATATCATTGTTTCAGTGTATGGCATCTTTGTGATTGAAACCAAGAATTATAAAGGCTGGATATATGGTAGAGAAAAGCAGCGTCAGTGGACGCAAGCCTTCGCAAATGGTCGAAAATTTAAATTTCAAAATCCACTTCGGCAGAATTATCTACACATCAAAACGCTAGCGGATCTGCTTGAGCTGGATATGAGTTACTTTCATTCTATGATAGCCTTCATTGGTGAGTGCGAGATTAAGACGCGTGATGAGCTGTCAGAGCATGTACTAACGAGCGGTATGGCCTCTTATGTAAAGAAAAAACAGGATAAGATACTCAGCGAAGAAGAGGTCAAGTCTATCGTTGAGCAGATTGAGACTAATAGATTTAATAAATCTTGGCGTACTAATCGGCAGCATAAAGCCTATTTAAAAAATAAACATAGCACTTCAAAGAAAAACAACTCTAACACTACCAAAGAGTCTGAGAGGCAATTAGACGTTAAATCATCCTCGAAACTAACAGCAAAAAAGACGCTTAAGAGTAGTGAGGTACATCAGTGGTCAGGTCAAGTTGAACAAGATGATCCGTCGAGAATGCCATTTACGAGCGAAAACGCGGTTTTTATGACGCCGTTTGAGGTTGTAGATGACAAAAGTGAGTCGCTTAGGGCGTTTGAGCAACCAATAGCGATTCTTGAAGACATTAAAAAGCCTACTATTTTGGCCCAAACCATGACTTGTCCAAAATGTAATAGCGAGATGCTCAAGCGCGTGGCTAAAAAAGGCGCGCGTCAAGGTCAGGTATTTTACGGTTGTAGCCAGTTTCCCAAATGCCGCGGGGTGGTGAATATCAACTAAGAATCATTCGACATCTACCGCACAAATCTCCGAGCGCACAATAAAACGCTTACCCTCTGGTATCTCAAGCGAAAAACTTGCGCCGCGACCATTGACCACATCGATAGTTAGATCGGTATGTTGCCACAGCTTATGCTGCGCACGACCCATATAAAACGGACAGCCTGCCAGCTCACCGACGAGCACATCTTGAGCGCCAGTCTTAAACTCGCCTAACGGATAGCACATCGGCGAGCTGCCATCACAGCAGCCGCCAGATTGATGGAACATGAGATCGCCGTGCTTGGACTTCAATAGCTCAATTAATTCGATGCAAGATGGGGTTGCTTCAAGTTTCATATCGGACTCCTTGTCTTTGCAATCTGATTTGTTCACCTTTTATTAAGAAAATATAAAAGGTCGTACCGTTTACGCGCATACTATTAATAGCACGGCACTGAAAACAATACGACCAGTTTTTAAGAATAAAGCGATAAGAGATAGCATAACTGATGTACGTCGTAACGCTACCTGCTGATCACTACATCGAATAGTCAATCACGATACGTCCCTCGATCTTACCGTCACGCATACGCTCAAAGATATCATTGATATTCTCAAGTGGTTCAGCGGCAACGGTCGCTTTTACCTTGCCTTTAGCCGCCATATCTAATGACTCTTGCAAATCAAGACGCGTACCAACGATTGAGCCGCGAATAGTGATACCGTTCAGAACGGTGTCAAAGATAGA
>NZ_JBQQFC010000320.1:0-2583 GCF_052258445.1 Psychrobacter sp. T6-1 | reverse complement strand
TTAGTAGTTACTATACCGTTTGCACCAATAGCAGGACTGCTAGAGATGTTGTAGTCAGCAGTAGCAAGCGCAGGATTAGCGAGTACCGATGTTACAAGAGCACCAGCTGTACCTTTTTTCTGCAACACATCGTCCATAATAAAGTTATCAATCTTTATATTAGCGCGGTTGGTCGCCGTGATTTTGTATGCAATACACCTGCCAGGTGCTATACCTTCAATCATTGCGGTACTAAACCCTGTAAGGGGAGTAGGCGCGTCATTGATACTGGCGTAGTTTAGTGTAGCAGGGCAGTCGTTTATGTACTGAGATTTTTTAAGCACTAAAGCGACGTTTTCGGCAATAACACGACCAAAGTCGTTATTTGGATAGTTATAAGTAGTCGCTGAAAATCCAGTATTACGACTGTCACTAGTAGTACGAATAGGATAAGTGTTTCCTGTTCGACTCTCAACAAGGCAAAGATTTGTATTATTACCTAAAGTAGTTCTAGGAATACTAATCTGATAAGCACCAGTCGGTGCCCCAGTTTTGAGAACTGATTGGGTTGGATAAGTAGTTCCAGGGTTTGCACAATTTGCCAACCTCACCGTACTTCCGCTGATACCTGACTCTTGAGGAGGATTAAATACGCCATTAAAATAGTTTGGTCTATTAGAATAGGTACCGCTACTGATATTAGCATTGTTTGCATCAGCCTGAGTATCCGTGATTCCGCCATTGTCATTGAATACAGTACCAGAGAAAATATACTGCGGAACATAGCAATAGTTATCTAAACTAAGAAAGATCTGCTGGTTTGTCGGATTGTCATTGTTAAAAATACGAAAATCAGCATTGGAGTAACGAACTTTTACAGATTTTACAGGTTCTGAAAATTGTACAGATCCCTGACAAGTTGTACCTAAAGCGTTGGCGGGGCAATTGGAGGTATTACCAAGAATGTATAACCCTACTCCAGGTGTGTTTGGTCTAGAATCATTAAAAGAACGAATTCTCGAATCAGTTATTGCTTGATAAGAGCCATCAATAATACTTCCATTTGCAGTAACTCCTGTAAACAGAACATAATCATCAAAACTGTTTCCATTACTACTGTTTGCAAAGTCAATGTCAAAAGCACTAAGGGCAACATTAGTTAAAAATATTGGCTGTTCTGTAATTCTATTGCGAAAATCAAATTCAATCGAAGTAACTGATTGCATATTAGGAAAGTCACGGAATACATTAAATACGCCTTTGTTGCTTACTGTTGTTGCAGTAAAAGAACTATTACCTGTAGGAGGCCCGTTGCTCTCTGTTATCGTCATCTTGATTTGTAACGGAATACTACCTGCAGCGTCACCCGCTACATTTACAAAACTGCCTAAAGAGGATGCTAATCTCGAATAATCTGAATCATCTAAACCACTTTTTTCAAAACCAGCATCACAGGTTGCACCGGGGTTAGTAGCTAGTGCATAGGACGACTGACTACTAAAAATTAAAGTCACACACACAATAAAGATAAGTACTCTAAAGATAGACATACTCGTAAAATACGAATATAGAGAATGATGAGTGTTGTACATATTCTTGTGTCCTATGATCTAACTCTACCGAGTAATAAGCCATCTAGTCAAAACAGTAATGCTAATATAACAAGCTATACTAGCCATAGTCGTTACGAAAAACTAATACTATATTATGAAAGGTAGATATAGTAGGACGAAGTGCAAATGAAGGGAAATTTTATATATAAATGGGCACTTTTGGAGATAAAAGTGCCCATTTAGAGTAGAAGTAAAAATTGAGATAAACCGATAACTATCAATTAGTTCGACTGAGTCGTACCGTACTTGGTATTGAAATACAGTGTCGCTAAAGTAGGTTGACTGGTTGCTGCCGCTAAATTAAAGAAATTGGATTGAATCGTACCATTGGTATCGTAAGCGACGCTTGGACTGGCAACTGAGGTCGGCACAAATAACGGTGCTGGGCGCTTGAATACTGAGACCACAGGCGTACTTTGAATGGTATCACTAATCTGCACTTGCTGAAGTCCGATATGACCACGGTTATAAGCCTGAATGCGATAAGCAATACAATTACCTGGATCGACATCGCTAATAGGGTTGATACTAAAGCCTAGCGTTGGGTTCTCACTGCTACCAACACTTTGATAGTTAAGGCTATCATTACATTCATGAACGTATTGAGACTTGATCAGTACTAGAGCAGCATTTTCAGCGCGTACTTCGCCAAAATCTAAATTGCGAGAACCATTACTCTCAGTTTTATAGTCAAACACACCATTGACTAAGGTAACTTCACGCTTATCTGGCGTGGTATCTACCGTATAATCCCAAGTGCTTGGCTCATCCTGCACCACGCAGACACGAGTTCTATTAGTAAGCGCGCTGGCAGGTACAATAAAGTTGTATCTGCCTCTGGTCGCTTGCGTGTCTGAAACGGGCTGCGGATTGGCTGACGTAGTTGTGATATTGGTACCATTACAATCAGTCAAACGTATGCTCATGCTCGCATCATATATGCCAGATTCAGTCGCACTATCAAAGACTGTATTAAAGTAATTGGCATTAC
>NZ_JBQQFC010000319.1:0-2606 GCF_052258445.1 Psychrobacter sp. T6-1 | reverse complement strand
TAAATCTATAATAAGTTAAGATTGTCTGAGATATAGCCGGTCGGCTATTTTATTGTGTTTTAGCAATTGAGTTGGTGGTATTTCGTTATTAAAATTATGAATGCAAAAACCCCCAACACGTTGGGGGTTTTTAAATTTATGCGAGTTAAAGCTATCTTGATACAAACGTAATATTTTTAGTAGAAGTAGTAGCAGAGGGTGATGGTGTGGTCACTGATAGTTTCAGCTGATCGTTAGGACGACAGCCACTATAAGTAAAGGTATAGCTGACCGCGTTGTCTCGCACCTTACCAAATCTACCGTCTCCTATACTAACTCCAACACCTAGATCAACAATGTTTGGCACCGTTTCAAAACCAGATACTAGCTCAGCTTCGCATGTAGAGCTAGTATCTGCTACCGTTAATGACGCGTCTGCTGGCACATTGCCTCTTGGCTCCGAACCTATACCATCAGAGCCAATACCTACATTAATAGAAGAAGAACCTGCCTTTACGACAGCTGTAGTATTTGGCTCAGCGTTAGAAACGACAATTCTATCACCCGTAATAACAACAGTAGGAGAGAAACTGGTTTTATCTACAGCTGAAATACTGACACTCGTTCCTGACGGCATACTGACCGTTTGAGCGCCATTACCATACATTTTAAAATCCACCTTGATAGGTGTATCTAAATTATTTAGCGGATTCGCTCGAAGTTCGTCTCCTAATCTTGGGAATAAAGGACTATCAGACGCTAAACCTAGTACAACTTGAGAACGTAGTATAGCCTCAAGTTGGTTATCACAGGTTTGGTTGATATTAGGGAACGAAAAGAATGATGGACCACAAGATAAACTGCCAGCGTTGCGACGATATACAAATTCGCCTAAATTAGAATCGTACTGATTATTCTCATTATCATCTCTAAAGAAGTCACCGATATTTCTAATCAAGGAGTCAACGCCTGCGGTATATAAATTATCGCCATTAGTATCTCTATAGCTCTTATCACCCTCTACATAAGCGATAACAGAGATACGATTATCTACAGGACGTGGGTTTTGTGTGCTAAATTCAACACTACACTGACCGTTGTTAGTGGCGCAATTTGGAATCACTCTACCGCCTTCACTGATAAAACTGACCACTGTACCATTAGGCACAGGGTTTCCCACTCTATCGACCAATCTTGCGGTAATAGTAGCGGTATCTCCATCAGTACCGACTGCCAATACATTTTTGCTTAACGAAAGACTAAAACCGTTTTGTGTAGCACGTCCGGTTGCTACTGAAACATTTTTTGACAGTGCAAATATATTGCGATTTGATAGTAACGTTGCTTTTATTTCTACAGGACCAGGTAATGCACTAGGGTACAAGTCAACAACCACTCTACCTTGCGAGTCACTAGTTACTATCTCAGAATTTTGGTTGCCTAATCTCACAAAACTAAAATCGTTCGGTGCAAATACTTTACTAATCTCAACTCTTTGATTGGCAGCAGGTCGACCGTTGGCATAAACAGTGAACTCTATCTTTCCAGATCTAGATGATCCGCTATTATTTGCACCTAGTCTAGTCTCCTCCGTAGTGGTATACACTATAGAGTTTGCTTCTATACCTTCAATATTTACAGTAAGCGTTCTTTGCACATTGGGATTATTTGCTGAAGTTATAGTAATCGTTTGTCTACCCTCACACAAATTCCCATTACTATCTATTGCTTGGTAGTTAGCTATAACATCACCTTGATTACTTGAAACAACACTGTCGTTATCAAAACTACCACAACTGGTATCGAAATTTACTGCAATGTCATTCTGATTGGCATTGCTACTAGCATCTTTTGTTTTCAATGTGATGTTAGTATTGCCACCTGACTCTAAGTTGGTAGAAGATATAAAGATGTCAGCGAGCTGAACCTCTACAGACTGTAATGAAAAATTATAACCTGGCGTTGTATCTGTTAACCCATTAGCACTAACTGTAGCGCTAAGCTGATAGCTACCTGTTGTTGTGTTATCTAAAGGTTTAACCGATATACTAGCTTCGCCACTTTCATTAGTTAATATGGCAGCGTTACTAGTTCCAAATGCTACTCCTTCACCTCGAAAAGTCACTAAAGCATTATCAATAGGTGTATTCGTCTCATCAGTTACAACTACTTTAGCACTAACTCCAGCAGAGGTAATAGTACGAGTCACATTTCCATTAGTATCTGTCAAAGTTATAGGCGTTACATTGACTTCACTAACAGGCACTGTTGGCTCACCGTTGCCATCGCCATTATTTCCATCGCCGCCTGTACCTGGCTGCGTTACACCCGTATCAGGTTCTGGAGCAACAGTATCCGTACCACCTCCACCGCAGCCAGCTAAAGTCAGTGCTAAGCTTAGCGCTGTGAGCTGAAAAAATTTGGAAGTAGTGGTATGCAAAAGATATGACATGGTCTTGCTCCGCGTTAGCAGTATTTGTTTTTTGAGCCTTTCAAATAAGCATAAATGAAAAGTAAACAACTCATTGAAATAAGTTATATATTACAAACTGTATAAAATTTATGACAGTAACTTTACTGACTTTTATATTAACTTACAACTGTTAATTAATCTTTATCGTCAAATA
>NZ_JBQQFC010000318.1:0-2606 GCF_052258445.1 Psychrobacter sp. T6-1 | reverse complement strand
GCCTCTAATTGTTCGCGCGCCTTTTCAGGGATCGTATTCATCATCGGCGTCGCAAATACGCCCGGCGCAATGGTCATCACCCGAATACCGTGGCGAGTCAGCTCACGTGCCAGCGGCAACATCATACCAACCACACCTGCCTTTGATGAGGCGTAGCTTGCCTGCCCGACTTGACCGTCAAAGGCTGCGATAGAGGCGGTGTTGATAATGATGCCGTTATCTGTGTTTTTTTCGTTGTCAGGACTAGCGTTGGCCGCTGTGCGCTTAGCGATACTAGAAGCCACTAAACGTGCGACATTAAATGAGCCAACTTGGTTAATAGTGACGCCGCGAGTGAACTGCTCAAGATCAGCTGGATTGTTGTCACGATCGAGCAGCTTTTGTACTACGGCGATACCTGCACAATTGATAGAGCCTTGTAAGCCGCCAAATGCTTGTTCTGCTAAATCAACAGCCGCTTGTACCTCATTGCCGCTCGTCACGTCACAACGGGCAAAGCGAGCTTTGTCTCCTAATTCACTGACCAAGTCTTGTCCTGCTGACTCATTGAGATCAGCGATGACGACATTGCCACCTTGAGCCACAAGCGCTCGAACCACTGACTCGCCGAGTCCTGAAGCGCCGCCTGTGACCAAAAAGCTATTATCTTTGATGTGCATATTATTTCCTTATTTATATTTTTAAATTTTGAATAGGTAAGATTTATTTGGCTGACAGACTACTCTGCCGACAAGCTACGCAGCAAAAACCGCTGTATCTTACCGCTTGGCGTTTTTGGCAATGCGTTGACGAACTCAATCTCGCGTGGATAAGCATGAGTCGATAGGCGCTCGCGTACCAAGTCTTTTATTTGCTGAGCAATCTCATCACTACCTGTTATGCCATCTTTGAGTACCACGAACGACTTGATATTGTGACCGCGTATCTCATCAGGGACACCGACCGCTGCCGACTCGGCAACAGCGTCATGCTCCATAACCGTATTTTCGACATCGGTCGGACCGACGCGATAACCTGCGGTGGTGATAATGTCATCGTCGCGCCCTGAGAACCAATACGTCCCATCGCTATGACGCTCGACCACATCCCCTGTCAGGTAGTAATCCTCAAAGAACGCCTGCTTTTCATTCCAACTATAACCTGGGAAATAAAACGCGGGCGACTGACTGACTACCACGGCCAATTGACCTTGGTCACCATCAGGCAGCACTTGCATATCGTCATCTAAGACTACTAGTGTATGTCCTGGCAATGCCATGCCCATAGAACCTACTGGGCAATCATGATCGAGAGCATGATGCTCGCAGCACGTCATGCCTGTCTCTGTCTGCCCGTACTGATCACAGACTTTGCAGCCTAAATGACTCTCAATCCAGCTCACCACTTCGGTATTTAGGGTCTCGCCTGCCGAGTTAGCGCAGCGTAAGGATAACTCGTTAGCAGAATCGCTAGAGGTTTCAAACACGCCGCTTGATTTCATCATACGATACGCGGTTGGCGAGGAGGCAAGGTTGGTAATCTTGTGGCGTAGCATAAAGTCGCGAGTGTTGGTCGCATCAAAGCCTGCTTCATTAAAGTAAGTGGTTACGCCCATTAGTAGCGGCCCTGTAATCGCATAATACAAGCCATATGCCCAGCCAGGATCAGCCATATTCCAGTAGTGATCGTCCTCGCGTAGGTCAATGGCATAACGCATATAGAGATAAAACGCAGGAAGCGCCGATAAAGGCACGCTCACACCTTTTGATTTGCCAACAGTACCTGAGGTAAACATCTGCAAAAATGGCGCATCTGTATCTAGTTCGGCGGCAGCGATAGGCTCTGACTCAGACGCCATTTCGGCAAATTTTTCGTAATAATTGTCATCATTCCAAGTCTGCTCGTCAGTTGCACGCTCGACCAATACCATCTTAGTTCGCTTCGCTAAATCCTCAAACTTGCTGCGATTATCGTTGTCGGTAAAGACGACTTTAGTCGCAGCTTTGTCCATACGGTATTTGATAGAGTCATAACCAAAAGCGGTGAATAACGGCTGATATATCGCGCCCAAACGCCAAGTGGCCAGTACGATAACGAGTAGCTCAGGCGTACGCGGCAGCATAGTCGCTACCCTATCGCCTGCCTGTACGCCGTAAGACTTAAGGAGCTGAGCGATAGTATTGCTAGCATCATCAAGCTCGCCAAAGCTCATGCGGGTAATCTTGCCTGCGTTATCTTCGTGCACCAGTGCGGTATGGTCTCTTCGTCCATCACGTACATGACGACCGCAGCACGCGGTATAGGCATTGAGACGATCCTCGACATGAGTGCCAAAGATCTCTTCTAGTAAGGCATCCATAGTGAAGTTGTTATAATAATCAGTGTAGCTGATTGGTTGAGTATGATTGGCAGCAGTCATAAGCTAATCCTTTAGCAAAATAATGAACTAAAAATAAAGTCGTTATCAAAGTCTATACCGAATCTCTCACGGTAGCGACCTATTACCATTAACGTTTGTCTATTAATAACGCATTTGCATATTTATTTCAATACATACTGTCTCATTTTTATGCTGCTGAAGACAAGTCATCAGGGTTAGACGCTTTTAAAAAGTTAAGTAAAGCTTT
>NZ_JBQQFC010000317.1:0-2648 GCF_052258445.1 Psychrobacter sp. T6-1 | reverse complement strand
ACTTATTGCGGGTCAGGTAGCGAATGGCAATAATGAATAAGTCATTGACAAAAAACGTCAGTAAATAGGATGCAAAACACAAGACAACTATCCGTACTGACAATTTTGAGTAAGTAATGGGTAACATAGGGTAGTATTTCGATGTTACTAGACTTAAATTTTTGATTTAACGACTATTTAAGAGCGTTCAAGACAAATACATATATACATAGAAGAGCATAGAGCTATAACTTGGCACGCTACATGCAACTATTATAATAAGAAAGCATTACCCCTATAACTGAAGATAAAGATATCTTCGTACTATCCCTAAAGGAGTTCCTATGAACGCTCAAAAAGGTTTTACCCTAATCGAACTAATGATCGTGGTTGCTATTATCGGTATCTTGGCTGCTATCGCTATTCCTGCTTATCAGAATTATACTAAACGTTCTGTTGATACTCAGTGCTTGGCAACTACTAAAAATTATACTGGTCAGTTGAACTTATATCTCAACGATCCAGCTCCAACAGATGATACCAAAGTAAGTAAAAAGCCTGCTATATTAAACTTCAATACAGCTAACTGCATCATTGCTGAACCAGCAGCTAATGCTACAGCAGTATTTGCTGAAGTTAAGAACGGTGAAAATAAAGAGGTGGAATGCACTTTAGCTTCAGGTCAATGTAAATTAAATGCAACAGCTACAACTTAATCTATGCAACTCATTATGAAGAAACCAAACGCCTTGTTTGGTTTTTTTATGCCCAAACCTGAAGTACAAAGTGTGGAACGATTATTATAAGGTGTTTGCGGTGATAGCAAATGCAGTAGCTAAACGAACATAATAGAGTTTGTCATTCATATGTATCCAACTTCAAGTTATTATACAGAAAAACAATCAGGCTTTACC
This sequence comes from Psychrobacter sp. T6-1, assembly GCF_052258445.1. Classification (NCBI taxonomy): domain Bacteria; kingdom Pseudomonadati; phylum Pseudomonadota; class Gammaproteobacteria; order Moraxellales; family Moraxellaceae; genus Psychrobacter; species Psychrobacter sp. T6-1. The sequence continues at coordinate 1,755 of NZ_JBQQFC010000317.1, read as the reverse complement.
TTAATCGAGTTGATGATTGTTGTTGCTGTTATTGGTATTTTGGCAGCTATTGCTATTCCTGCCTATCAAAGTTATGTAGGCAGAGCGTACAGTAATGCTTGTTTGTCAGAAGCGAGGAGCTATAGTATACAAGTTTATCTCGCTATTAACGATCCAAGGGTAGGTACATTGCCAGGAGCACCAGTTATTAGTTCTTGTCAGTCTATTACTAACGGTATTGGCTGGACGTCAGTTACACAACAAAAAATTATAGCTATTGCAAAATCTCCTTCTAATGCTCGTATAGAGTGCGATATCCCCAATGGGTCACCTTGTCGAGTTATCCCTTAATTCAAATCTCAAATAACTCTGTTCATCTCTACAAAATCACTCACCGTCCCATCTCACACAGAATAGTGTAAAATCATCACAAAATATTGTGCTGATGAGTCGTGCTATGCAAAACAAAGTCTTGGGTATCTGTCTAGTCATAGCGCTACTAGAGGGCTTTGCCGGTCTCGGTATCGAGATCTATGCCATTCGTATTTCCGCGACCTATATCGGCTCGTCGATCTCGATCACTGGTGTCATCCTCGCAATGGTGCTAATCGCTATCGCGGTGGGCTACTGGTATGGCGGACGCCTGTCACAAGATATCCATACACCAAGACAAGCGCTACTCAAGGCAGGACACGTCTTATCCTTGTCTGCCATTTCACACGCGATTGCTTGTATTATTCAATTACCACTACTGGCAGTGATGACTGCTAGCACGGATAGTCCCATCATAGCCGCTATCGGCGTCGGGTTATTATTCGGGGTAGGGTTAGCGTTTGGCTCGACCGCGATTCCACTGATTACCCAGTTTTTATCATTGAAATATAAAAGCTTGGACAATAATGGCAGTGTCGATGCAGGCAAGAACGCGGGGATGATGGTAGCGATTACCACCATCGGTAGTGTGCTTGGCTCGACGCTGACGCCGATTATACTACTGCCTTATATTGGCCTGATGAGTAGCTTGGCGCTATTTATCGCCGCCCTTGCGATCAGTAGCTATCTATGTACCAAGCTCGCTATACATATACATAGCGACGAGTCTACGAGCCCATCCGCGCCGACGCTCAACTATATGTTAGCGCTATCGGCGTTTGTAATGACCGCTGGCTTTATACTGTTGAACAAAACCGATACAGGCTATCAGACCGCGACGGGCGCTTGGTTTATCAACCAGACGGTTATCGATCATCAGCTGGCAGTGACCATCACTGATAAACCTGGACTGTCAACGAGTAGCTGCTGGATATATTTGCCCAAAAAGAACTGTCACTGGTATGGCAAGGTTACCGTAGAGGCTATCGATGAGATTGCACCCGAGACGCTTGTGTTCTTAGGCGGCGCGGGTATGGGGACACCTAGTGAGGTGGCGCATCATAATCCAGATATGGCGCTGACCGTTATCGATATTGACAAAGGCTTACCTAAGATTATCGAAGAACACTTTTTAAAAGCACCGATTGCGTCCAATATCAAGTTCATCGGCGATGATGCGCGCGGCTATTTGACGCGTAACGCGCAAGCACGTTATGACTTTATGCTGATTGATGCCTTTCAAGGGCGATTTGTCGCGAGTAACTTATATACCCTAGAGGCGCTGACTGGGTTTAAAGCCAATAGCCAATACATTATGGCAAACGTCATTGGCATGCCCAATAGCGAGCACGGCTACACCCAAACCATCTTAAAGAACTGGGTTGAAGTGTTTGGCGATTCCGC
>NZ_JBQQFC010000316.1:0-2675 GCF_052258445.1 Psychrobacter sp. T6-1 | reverse complement strand
TCTTTAGGTCAATTGACTGCCAGTATCGCACACGAAATCAGAAACCCTCTTGCCACTATCTCCCAAGCCAGCGAGCTATTGATGGAAGATACTTTGGAGGCTGAAAACGAGAGTGAGTTGTCAGCATCGGTGGCTAACAACCATGAGCTGTACAAGATGATATTTACGCAAACCAAACGCGTCAATCGTATCATTGAAGACATTCTAAAGTTATCTCGCCAGCAAAGCGCAGCGCAGCAAGCTATTGCTTTGGCTGGGTGGATACCTGAATTTATAGAAAATTACTTTAAAGAGCATGATGTGTTTTTGAGTATTCAAGATCAGCCCATGATTCAATTTGATCCGCATCAATTAGAACAAGTACTGATCAACTTGATTAACAATGGCCTGCGTTACAGCAGCTACTCGCACCCTCATGCTTATGTCAAAATTGAGATCTATTACATCAATAATGAAATAGCTATTGATATATTAGATGATGGCGCAGGCGTGGACTTGGCCGACATAGAGCAGTTGTTCAACCCGTTTTTTACTACAGATACTTCAGGTACAGGTTTGGGTTTGTATTTGTCACAAGCCTTTTGCGAGGCTAATCAAGCGCGCTTAACGTATGTCCCTGAACACGAAAAAACTTGTTTTCGCCTAATCGCCCCTGCTATCGACAAACAAATGATGAGAACGTAAACTAAAAGTCGTTATATACTGATATTATAACATTCAGCACTTTGTGAACGAGCACTTTATAAGCCGATAGCTGTCTGCGCTACCTGAATACAATAAGGATATCTATGACCACGACTGCCCTTGTCGTCGACGATGAAGTTGATCTATGCCGCCTGATGCAAATTACCTTGACTAAAATGGGTATCAAAAGTGATGTCGCTTATACTTTGGCGCAGGCAAAAGAATACTGGCAAGAGAGCCACTACGATTTTTGTTTAACGGATCTAAACTTACCTGATGGTTCAGGTCTAGATCTGGTCAAACTCATTAGTAATAGCTCAACCAGTCCAGTTGCGGTGATTACTGCTTATGGCAGTATGGATCTGGCTATTGAGGCTCTAAAGATTGGTGCCTTTGATTTTGTCAATAAACCCCTTGAGCTTCCGCGCCTACGGCAACTGGTAGAGAGTGCGCTAAAGGTAATTCACCAAGATCATAAAGCTGAATCTGAACCTGAGTCAAATCCTGAACAGCAGATGTTAGATGAGCGCCTTATCGGCAATGCTAAGGTTATGCTCACGCTCAAAAAAACGGTACTCAAGCTGGCACGCTCGCAAGCGCCTGTGTTCTTATCTGGCGCGTCAGGCACGGGCAAAGAGGTCGTCGCGCGTTTGATTCATGACTTAAGTCCGCGCCGCGAGGGTAGTTTTGTCGCTGTAAACTGCGGCGCTATTCCCTCAGAGCTGATGGAGTCAGAGTTTTTTGGTCATAAAAAGGGCAGCTTTACAGGTGCGGTCGCAGATAAACAAGGGCTGTTTCAACAAGCCAATGGAGGTACGTTATTTTTAGATGAAGTGGCGGATTTGCCGCTTGCCATGCAAGTCAAACTACTGCGAGCTATTCAAGAAAAAACCGTCCGCGCCATTGGTGATACCAAAGAGGTGCCTGTAGATATACGTATACTATCAGCGACTCACAAAGATTTAGATCAATTGGTACAAAGAGGTACATTTAGGCAAGATTTATATTATCGCATCAACGTCATCGAGCTTAAACTGCCAGCGCTCAATACTCGCCGTGATGATATCCCTATTTTGACGACGCATTTTTTGGATATGATCGCGTGTGAATGGCAACTTGATACGCATCCGACAATTACGGATGAGGCTTGCCTGCGCTTGCAGCAACACGAGTTTGCAGGCAATGTGCGTGAGCTGCGTAACTTACTTGAGCGCGCGATTACTTTGGCTGATACCTCAGTGATCGATGTCACCCATTTAGGACTTGGTGAAGTATCAGCACCGGAGCAAACGACAAACGCAAAAACCAGTCTTGCAGACGATCATGCGGCTGACAACGCAGTACCGCCGACTACACAAGATAGCAGTAGCATTCAAGATAATAGTAGCATTCAAGATAATAGTATAGACAAACCGCATTCTACGGCGGCGTATCCTTATCGGACGACCACTCAGCACTACCCTTCTGCTATTAGACACACGTTAGCGATCGAGCGCGGCGCGGTAGCTTTTGATAATCCGATTGGCCAGCAAAAACCAGAACACGTCACCTCTACTAACGAGCAAGCGACTGATGCTAATGCGATTGTGTCTCAAACTTCTGTAGAACAGTTGCCAGTAGAGGGACTCGAGCAGTATCTGTTAGAACAAGAAAAACAGTTGATTCTCACTGCTTTGAAACAAACTGACTGGAATAAAACTCAAGCCGCCGAGCGTTTAGGGACTACGTTTCGCTCCTTAAGATATCGTATGAAAAAACTAGATATCGCAGAAGATAAGCAAGTAGATTAGCAGCAAGTCAGTAAGGTTACATCCCTGTCACTTGGTAAAACGCTAGATGGCTGTATTATTCATAACTTATTGACCTTGGGTTTTTTGTTCTTTTTTATTTATAAAGCGTATGCCGTCAGTCTGTATCTGCTCACGCAATATAGACAGCGCCTGCGCCTCCCACGTTTTTTCTTTATCCAATAGCATGACATCAGGTTTAAC
>NZ_JBQQFC010000315.1:0-2708 GCF_052258445.1 Psychrobacter sp. T6-1 | reverse complement strand
AAGCTTGCTGAGCTAGCCCAAGCACATGCTGAATTAGCCGCGCAAGTTGATGATGTTTCTGAGTGGTTGCTTGATGAGATGGAAGTTTAGGTTTTGCGGTTATAAACAAGGTACAGTCTTACAACCGCTACTATTTTATTCTAAGCCATCCAAAACGGCTTTAACCTCAGTGACATACTGACCCAAATCTGGCTCCAAATTGAACCCTTCAACTGGCGTGGGCAAGCCCTTTTGCTTCCCTAATCTAACGATAATCGCGTTCTCCTCTGGGAGCACGAGCACGCGCTGGCCTAAATGTCCCAGCATCGCATAATAAGGTATCGGACTGTCCATATCCGTCCATACTGAATGTCCGTAGATTGGCGCATAACCGTCAGGAAAGGCATCTTTATTGGGCGTAATCATAAAATCTATATGCTCTTTGGTGAGTAATTGCTCGCCCTGCCACTCGCCACCGTTCACTAGTAATTGCCCAAATTTGGCAAAATCAAGCGCACTGGCATTGAGGCAGCAATAGACCTTTTCGATATTCGCAGCGCCATCAAGCGACCAGTAGGCGTCGCCTTGCATGCCTAAAGGTTGCCAAAACTTCTCTTCCAAGTAACTAGAAATAGTATAACCGTGCGGTTCTAACGCCCTTGATAATGCAATCCCCAGCATTTGCGTATCGCCGGAGGAGTATTCAAATTGACCACCGCATGGCTCAACAAAATCACGATTGACCATTTGCTTGACCAAGTCATGACCGTAATAAGATTCAGCCGTCGGGTTAATGGGGAAGTAATAATCCTCGGTCCAATCATAACCTGAGGTCATCGCTGAGAAATCTGCAAGGGTACAATTCTGCGCGTATTCGCTATCTGCGTATTCCGGCAACCACCTAGTAATCGGCTCATCGACGCTGCCAATATAGCCGTCTTCTACGGCTTTGAGATAGAGCATAGTGGTGACAGTTTTTGCCATCGAAAAGCTATTGGTGTGCGAATTGGCATCGTAACCTTGCCAGTAGTTTTCGTACACTAGCTTGCCGTCTTTGATAATTGCAAAGGCCACCGTTTCGTCGGTATCTAAGGCGTTTTGTAAGGTTGGCGTGAGTTTGACTTGCTCAAAGCTTGGATCTTTTTCCCAAGCGATAGCGTCTTTGGCGCGAATCGTACGATTATCAAAATCAATATAATCATCGATATTGGCAGTGGCTTCACCTTTAAGATAAGTGAGCTGTAAGCCGCGGAAGATATAGCCATTGCCTGTCACTACTAGACCTAAACTGATAATAATAAGCAGCGCTAAGATAGGTAACACAATCCATTTAAACAGAGTCTTTAACACAGCCATGTTCAAATCCTTTTTTATGGCGTGAATGATGAGTACGATTGAGTATCATTGATAGGATTTAATCTAGCATGAATGGAGTGTTTTGGGAGGTGGATTTTTGAATGGTGAGCTTAGAGTGTAGGCTGGGTTTTTAGCCCAGCTTTGAAACTTTGCAAAGTCAAAATGCTGGGTCAAAAACCCAGCCTACACATAATTTTATGATGCGCTGGACGTACCCTATGACCACGACCAATATCTGCAAGAAAACAAATCTTACCGCTAGCCCTGATGTGAGAGCCGTAAAAAAATTGTACACAATTTTAGGCTAGCAAGGAGAATTCCCTTAAAGGGGAATTCTTAAAGGTATCCTCTCGCAGTTTAGTCCGCACGCCATCAGCAAGACAGATACAAACAGACAGCAGGAAATTGCTCCCCTACCGTCTATTAACTTACCCTAAGATTTTAAACCAAACCTATATCTGCACCGCAACCTCTGCCCCATCACGAATGGCGCGTTTGGCATCGAGTTCTGCTGCTAATTTTGCGCCACCAATCAAATGATATTGCGCGTCTGGCGCATCGCCAACGTTTGGCATTAGCTCAGCGACAGACTCTTGACCGGCGCAGACGACGACGCTATCAACACGTAGCAACTGGCTTTGACCTTGGTCGTTAGTGACCCAAATGCCCTCATTGGTGATTTTGTCGTATTGCACGCCTGAGACTTGGATGACGCCGTGCGATTTGATGTGTGCGCGATGCACCCAGCCAGTCGTTTTGTTGAGACCAGCACCTAAGCGGCCTTTGCTGCGCTGCATCAGATACACTTGGCGAATCGGGGTGATGCCTTCAGGTTTGATTAAGCCGCCATCTGTTTGATAGTTCATATCAGAGGTAACGCCCCATTCTTCGCGCCACTCCTCAACAGATTGTGGCTCGGGGCGATAGCTTGGATCTTTGAGCGTCTCAGGTCCTAGCTCATCTAGCGGCTGACCGTGACGTGCAGTGAGGTATTCGCTCACATCGAAGCCGACGCCGCCAGCACCAATGACCGCAACGGTATCGCCGACAGATTTTTCACCGGATAATAATTCGGCATAGCTGATCACTTGCGGCAGGTCTGCACCTTCAAGCTTACCTTCTAGGCTCTTAGGCACCACGCCTGTGGCAACAACGACGTGTTGGAATTTACCATCGCTGAGCATGGCTTTGTCGACTTGGGTATTAAGTTTAATCTCAACGCCTAAGTGCTCAAGCTCATTGATGTAGTAGCGAATAGTCTCAAAGAATTCTTCTTTACCTGGGATGACTTTAGCGTAGTTGAACTGACCGCCCAAAATATCACGCGCTTCAAAGAGCGTGACGTCATGACCGCGCAGCGCTGCGACGTGCGC